>CAJGDL010000012.1 GCA_904502075.1 uncultured Alistipes sp. | reverse complement strand
GAGCAAGCCGATGGTACTTGGCGCTCGATTGTCCACTACAAGGATTACGAACCGCAGTTCACCCACTACGGGGTCCCTCCCTACATTGCCGGATTGGATGTCTCGGCCATCGCCTACAAGACCGATCGTTGGAACATCTCGCGCCTGGACAACTCGTTTCAGCTCTCGGGTGTGATGATGCTCGACAGCTCGATGGAGTCGGAGGAGGAGGCCGAAGAGCTGATCCGCACCGCCGAACGCAAATTCGGAGGTCGCCCCGGCCAGGTGATGTTCGTGGTGAAGGAGGGCAAGGAGAACGAAAATTCGCGCTTTATTCCCATCTCGTCGGAGAACGATGGGGATTGGAAGGCGTTGCACGACCAGGCCACTTCGGATATTGTGGTGGCGCACTCTTGGTTTCGATCGCTCAGCGGATTGGAGTACAGTTCGGGTTTCAGTGCCGAGCGCATTCTCCACGAGTATGAGGTGGCCCTCAATACGGTGATCCTCGGTGAGCAGGATGAACTCATGGAGCCCATTCGACGCATTATTGGCGAGGTATTGGCAATCGATTGCTCGTCGCTTGAGATCGTCAACCGCCCCCCGACCCGATCCAAACCCATCTATATGCGCGTTTGGGAGGCGCGCAAGGCCGACGGCCTGGAGTACGACCCCGAGGATCCCGAGCAGCAGTACTACCTCTCGCAAATCGCCAAGTATAACCTGAAATCCATTGATCCCATCTGATGAAAACCATTCTTACCCCTCAACAGGTACTCAACCTCGCCTTTGCGGCGGGTGAGTACCTCCCACCCGATGCCCTCTCCGAACCACTCATTGTGGCGGCCGAGGAGCGTTATGTGCGACCCCTTGTGGGGCGCAGTCTCTACGAAAAACTCCTTGATGGGGCCTATGAGGAGTTTTCGACCCACTATGTCAAGCCCTTGGCGGCCGTGGGGGTGAAGCGCCTCCTGCTGCCACAGTTGCGTCTGCGAGCCTGCGCCGGGGGTGTGGTCACTCCGAAGGGCGAAGGGTGGCAGTCGGCCTCCGAGGAGAGTTTCGCTACGGCCGATCGCACCCTCCGCTCCGAAATCGAGACTTTGAGCCGCAGACTCGATGCCGAGTTGCGCCGACTGCATGCCGAGGGGGCCCTGGAGGAGTATGACCCGAACGAGAACATCCGTAACCGTTGTCGCAACCATGGAGGCCTTTTACAGATTTTGTAGTGGGGCATTGGTGGCTCTCGGGGCTCTGTTTGCCCCGATTCTTCCCCTGGTGGGTTGTGCCACGCTCTTTATCTTTGTCGATTTCCTGACAGGGGTCGCAGCCGATCGGGCAAGAGCAAAGCGCGAGGGCCGCGAGTGGTTCTTTGAGAGCCACCGCGCCTGGCGGACGATCCTCAAGGCGGGCTTCGTATGGATGGCAATTTCGATGGCCTGGCTCTTGGAGCAGTGTGTCTTGGGCTTTTTGACCCTCCACTTGGCGCAACTCCTGACCGGCTTCACCTGCGGTGTGGAGATGTGGTCGTTCTTGGAGAATGCCGGCGAACTCTCCGACGGCCCGCTCTTTCGAGCCATTCGTCGCGTAGCCCGCAACCGTATCAGAAAGGGGGTGCGCGGTGTGTAGTCGAGGAATTCGAAACTGCAATCCGGGCAACATCCGCAAGAGCGGTCGCCCGGGGCTCTATCGCGGAGAGATAGAGGGTGCCACGGATCCCGAATTTCGCCAATTTGCGGCCATGGAGTGGGGCTATCGCGCCCTTTTTACCGTGCTCTACACCTATGAAGTGCGCCACGGTCTGCGCACCCCACGCCAGTGGATCTCGCGCTGGGCTCCCCCCTCGGAGAACCACACCGAGGCCTACCTGCGCTTTGTTTGCGAGCGGGTGGGAATTGCTCCCGATAGCCGACTCAGCACGCTCGACCGAAAGAGCATGATTCCTTTTGCCGCGGCCATGTCGGAGATGGAGAACGGTGTGGAGGCCATTGAGGAGGAGGTTGTGGCGGGGTGGGAGCTCTTTTTTGCCGATTTTGGCCCGAAATCGACAAAAAAGCGGTAATTTTACGCCATGATACGTTGGTCGGCAAAGGAGATAGCGGTTCGCCTTCGAGAACTTCCCATGCTGCGGGTGCTGATCCCCGTGGCCGGTGGAGTTATTGTCAGTCGCTTCCTTGCCCTGCCGGAGCTCTTCTTGTGGGCGGGCGTGGTGGTTGCAGGGGGGTGTGCCCTTTGGTTTCGCTCGTCGCTCTACGCCGTGGTCGCCCTTTTGCTCCTCGGTATGGGGGCCGCATCGCTCCACGAGGAGGAGGTGGCCTTGCCTCTCGGAGAGCGACTCCTTGTGGCGTTGCGTATCGAGGAGGAGCCTCGTGTGCGCGAACGCTATGCCTCGGCCTCGGCCCGCGTGGAGGCTTGGTGTGATGCGACGGGGCAGTGGCATGGCTCCGAAAAGCGTCTTACTCTTTATGCCGACTCCACCTGGGTGCCCCGTGTGGGGGAGTCGCTTGTGGCAGTCGGAAGAATTATCCCCTACTCCTCGAAATACCCCTTCTACCGCTCGTTGCAGGCCTCTCGCGGCTATGCGGGGCGCATCTGGGTGGGAGAAAGCGGCCTGGTTGAGCGCGATACCACGCAGCGATTTGGGTGGTTTGCAGGGCTACACCAAGGGGCAGTGGAGCGGATCGAACGCCTTGGGCTTTCTACCGAAAATCGCGCATTGGTTGAGGCGATGAGTCTGGGAGAGCGGGCACGCCTTACCCCCTCTTTGCGAGACGGCTACGCTCGAAGCGGTACTGCCCATCTGTTGGCCGTCTCGGGACTCCATGTCGGGATCCTCTTTGTGGCGATTAACCTCCTGCTCGGAGGACTTCCCTTGTTGCGTGGAGGCCACCGCCTGAAAAACCTCCTTGCCCTGTTGTTGGTTTGGGGCTACGCCCTGCTCTGCGGAGCCTCGCCCAGCGTGCTGCGTGCCGCCTGGATGTGTTCGGCCTTGCAGGTGGCTCTCGCCTTGTCGCTTCGCTATCGCGGGCTCAATATCCTCTTTGGGGTGGCGGTGGTGATGCTCCTTTTGGAGCCCATGCAACTCTTCGACATCAGTTTCCAACTCTCGTTTCTGGCCGTTGCGGCCATTCTGAGTTGGGGAATTCCTCTCCTGGGAGGGCTGCGTAGCCACTTGATGCGTGGCTTTGCGGCCCTCTTTTTGATCGGTGTTGTAGCTACCCTTGCCACGGCTCCGCTGGTGGCCTATCGCTTCGGAATCCTCTCTCCGATCGGTCTCTTTATCAATCCGGTGGTGATCTTTTTGGCACAACTGATCATCTCCCTTTCGTTGGTGTGGATCTTGCTCCCCTTTGCCTTTTGGCAGCCCCTTTTTGCGTGGGCAATCGAGGGGTTGGCCTCGCTCCAAAATCAGATTGTGGAGGGGGTGGCGGCCTTGCCGTACGCCTCCTTCGAACTCCATCCGAGTGGCCTTGCCGTGGGGTTGATCTACCTTCTCTTTGCCCTTTTGACCCTCCTCTCTTGGGGTTTTAAAGTAGAAAAAAACGAAATTTTCAAAAAACAGAATAAATCGAATACCCTCTCTTTAGAAACGATTGATGCTGATGAACTCTGACGAACTCTCGATCCTGCTCTCCGAGGAATTTCGTGCGCTGGTGGCCGAACATGCCGAACGAGACCCCTTGCAGGTGGCTCTCGATAGGCGCATCCCTCATGCGGCGCTCGTGGCCTCGCAACTCAAATACCGCCGGCGGGCCCAGCGCAAACTGCCGAGCTATGTGGAGGCGGGTTGTCTCTTCCCACCGCGCGCCTTTGAACAAGCGTCGAGTGAGGCGGCAGCCGCCACGAAACACCTTGCGGGGGAGAGCCTCCTTGACCTGACTTGCGGTCTGGGGGTCGATACCCTCCACTTCTCGCGCTCGTTTCGCCGTGTGGTGGCTCTGGAGCGCGACCCCGAGTTGGCGACGATCACGCGCGAGAACCTGCGTCGTCTCGGGGCCAACCATGTTGAGGTGATCTGTACCTCGGCCGAGGAGTATTTGGCCCGATGCGAGGAGCATTTCGATTGGGTCTATGCCGATCCCGACCGCCGCTCGGCCGAGGGCCGGAAGTTGGTGCGGCTCGAAGATTGCTCTCCCGATGTGGTGGCTCTGCGCCCCCTGATCGAGCGAGTGGCACCCCGACTCTGCCTGAAAAATTCGCCCCTGTTCGATGTTGACGAGGCGTTTCGTTACTTTCCCGAGGCGCAGGTGGAGGTGATCTCGTTGCGAGACGAATGCAAGGAGGTGATCATCCGGGTCGAGGGCTCGGAGCCGAAGCTTGTGGCCGAGGCGGTGGGGGTCGGTCGGGTGGAGGTGCCCCTTGCGGAGCGCGATGCCACCCCCTCGTCCGAAGGGTTCGATCCTGCCCGCTATCGTTGGCTCATCGTGCCCGATGTGGCGTTGCAGAAGGCCCGTTTGGTCTGCCACCACCTGCGTCCCGTGGCCTTTGTCGCCTCGGAGAATGGCTTCGCTTTTGCGGAAGAGTACCCCGAGGCGGTTTTGGGGCGTGTGATGGAGATCGCCGAGATTGTGCCCTACAAGCCCAAGGAGCTCAAGAAGGAGATGAAGGGGACAAAGGCCGAACTTTGGAAGCGCGATTTCCCCCTCTCGCTCGAGGAGATTCGCCGTCAGACGGGGGTGCGTGAAGGGGCCGATCTCAGGCTTGCCTTCACCAAAATCGACGGAAAAAATTGGATGATCCGCCTAAAATAACTATCTTTCGAGGATGAAACGAGTGAAAGGTGTTTTTCAACGATGGCGGTTGCTTGTCCTGCGCACGATCCGATGGGGTCGGCGCGTGCTGAACCTGTTGATCATTAAGCCGCTACATGAGCTGGGTAGTCCGCTCATGCGTCTTGTGGTGCGTCTTCTGCAACTCGTCTTCTTCACCCTGAAGGATATGAGCGACAACCGCACGAATCTCCGCACGGCGGCCCTCTCGTTCTATACCTTGCTCTCGATCATCCCCTTGTTGGCCATCCTCTTTGCGGCGGCCAAGGCGATGGGCTACATCGACCTGTTGCTCGAAAATCTCTACGGGCTCTTCCCGCAGAGCCCCGAACTGATCGACTATTGTGTCGATTTTGCCGAGCGTACCTTGGCGCGTACCCGCGGTGGGTGGATGGCGGCCGTGGCCGGTTTGACCGTCTTGTGGTCGGCCGTGAGTCTGATGGATGACCTGGTGCAGGCCTTCAACGATACTTGGCAGGTAACCCAAAGGCGCAGTTGGCGACGCTACGGAGCCTATCTTGTGATCCTGATCTTCTTCCCGGCCTTTTGGGTGGGAAGCGAGGTATTGGGTGCTTGGCTAACCGAACTTTTCGGTCTTCGGGAGCAGTGGCTACTGCGGATCCTGGGAGCAGTGGTCTCTTTTGCTCTCGAGTTGGGAGCCTTTGTCCTCTTCTACAAGGTGGTACCCCACACCCATGTACGGTGGATTACGGCCTTGGTGGCGGGAGTGACGGCCGGCGCCTTCTTCGAACTCTTCCAGTGGTTCTTTACTGCCATCTTGAGTCGCATGACCTCCTACAACGCCATCTATGGTAGTTTCGCGGCCCTTCCCCTCTTCCTCTTCTGGCTCCGCTACTCGTGGCAGATCTTGCTCACGGGCAACGAGTTGGCCTTTGCCTATCAGAATCTGAACCTCCTGCGCGAGGAGCACCACAACCGATAACGCCTATGAAAAACAAACCGATTGACATCGTGCTGATTGGCACCGGAAACCTGGCCGAGCAGTTGGCCCTCGCCCTCACGCAATGCGGGGCGGGCCTCAGGCAGATCTATGGCCGCAACGAGGTGCGAGCCCGCGAACTCGGGGAGCTGTGCCACACCCCCCACACCTCGAAGCCCGAGGAGGTGGTGGCGGCCGACCTCTACCTGGTGGCCGTGTCGGATCGTGCCGTGGAGCTCGCTACCCGTCCGTTGCCCATCCCCGAGGGGGCCCTGGTGGCCCACACGGCCGGCAGTGTCCCAATTACGGCCCTTCCGCATCCACGAATCGGTTCGTTCTACCCCTTTCAGACCTTTACGCAGGGCCGAAGGGTCGATTTTCGTGAGATCCCGATCTTTGTCGAGGCCTCCGACCCGCAGGGGCTTGAGATGCTTCGGGAGGTAGCACAACGGCTTTCGGATCGGGTCCATGAGGCCGACTGCGACCGCCGTCGCCGAATCCACCTGGCCGGGGTCTTTGCCGCCAACTTTGTCAATGCCCTCTATGGTGTGGGGGTCGATCTGGTGCGCGAGGCGGGTTTTGGCTTCCAGGAGTTGAAACCTCTGATCCGCGAGGTGGCGGCCAAGGCTTTGGACGAGCCCACCCATCCGCGTCGTGTTCAGACCGGGCCTGCCGTGCGCGGGGATCGGGCCGTGTTGGAGAACCACCGTGCGCTCCTTGATGCGATCTATGGCGCGGGAAGCCCCGAAAACGAGGTGTTGAAAAAAATCTATAACGAAATAAGTGAACGAATATGGGAAACTTCAAAGAGGACATTCTGAAGACCGAGGCGATGATCTTCGATGTGGACGGTGTGCTGACCGACGGCGGCATCATCCCTACACGCGACGGAGATTTTATCCGCAAGTACCACGCCAAGGATGGCTATGCAATTGCCTATGCCATCAAGATGGGCTATAAGATCTGCATCATCACGGGGGGCCGTGGCGAGAACTTGAGTTATCGCCTCAAGATGCTCCATATCGAGGATATCTACCTCGACTGCTCGAACAAGATGGCCGCCCTGGACGACTACTGCAGAAAGTACAACCTGAACCGCGAAAATATTATCTACATGGGCGATGATATCCCCGACCTGGAGTGTATGCAGGCTGTGGGCATCCCGGTCTGCCCGGCCGACTCGGCCATGGAGGTGATCGAGGCTTCGCGCTACGTCTCGGAGTTCGATGGTGGGCGCGGCTGTGTGCGCGACATCATCGAGCAGGTGTTGCGTGCCCGTGGCGATTGGGCCAAAAACTCGGACGGGGTAACCTGCTCGAGGGACGCCGTTTCGCAGTAGCACCCTTTGTCGGCGGGGCGGGAGCCCGATTTTGAGTTTTCACGATCCAAAATTTTCGATCGTGAAAAAATAGTGCTATCTTTGTTGCAAGAAAAGTCTCGGGGGCGGCAAATTGTTCGCCCGAAGGCTTCAACTTCGGATAAAAATGTATAAATTATCAGTTTTACTTTCCATGCTGCCGCAGGCGGTTGGTTTGTTTGGGATCCGCTGTAATCATTCCGCGGAGAGCGAGGTTCCAGACAAAAATCGGGGACCTTGTTTCCGATAGGGTAAAACTGAATATATCGCTCTAAATAGCATAAAAATCGCATGAACATCACGCGTCAGCCCTTGCTCGTGGCCTTTCCGACACTCCTCTTGTTGTTGGCGGCTATGCTTGTGCGCAAGCAGGGACTTTCGTTTGCTCCGGAGAGTTTTGTGGCCGTCGAGACCCTGCCCGAGGCGTGGGTGACGGCCTTTCAGCTTCGCTTCCCACGCCTGGCCTGGAGCCTTTGGTTGCTCCTGCATGCCGCTGCGGCCCTGACCTTGGGGCGCATGGGGTTGCGACACAGCCTCTACACCGGAAACACCCTCCTGGCCATTCCGCTCTATGGCATGGTGGCATGTGGCATCTTCTTAGACAATCACTTCCTGCTCGGGGCGTTGTCTGCCTTTTTGCTGACACGCGCCATGCGCAATTTCTGTGTCTCTTATCGCAACGGCTACGCCTTTTCGAGCCTCTTTCGCGGGGCCCTCTATTTGGGCATACTGCCAACTCTCTATGCCCCGGCACTCCCCCTGCTGTTGCTCCTTCCGCTGGTTACGATCCTCTTCAAGCGTACGCTCCGCGAATGGATCGTACTGCTCTGCGGAGCTCTCTTCCCGATGGGGTCCCTCTGCTATCTGCATTGGGCCATCACCGGTCAAGGAGGGGTTCCCCTGCAGCAGATGGTCGCTTGTTATACTTTCCCCGACCATTTGCGCCTCTTCGATGGGGCCTCCCCCCTCTTAATAGCCCAATTGGTGGTGCTTTTGGCGGCTACCCTCTGTGCCCTCTTCTACTACCTCAGCGACATCTATGCCGCCACCTCCAAGGCACGAGCCATTTTGATGCTCCACGCCTGGATGTTGCTGCTGGCGTTGCTCTCGATGTGGATGCCCTCCGCGACCTCCAATGGTTTTGTGCTCTTGGCAATTCCTGTGGCCATCTTTCTCCCCTTCCTCTTCGTGCGCCTGAAGCGCCCGCTGGCCAATGGTCTCTATGCCTTGCTAATCCTGCTTACCTTGCTGCGCCTCTTCCTCTGATTGCAGGAGTGCCTCTTTCTCCCCACACCAAACGCGCGGCATCTTCCGAAAAACCCGAAAATGTTGTGTAAGGTCTTTTTTATAAGGCAGGCAATTATATTTTTAAAATTACAATAACATATTGCCTTTTTATTCCTACATTTGTGTAATAATTTACAAAACACCAAAAAATTATGGCACAGATGATTCAACAGGAGGGCTTGACACAACCGACGGTGGTGAAATATGTCGAGCAGACAACAAGCGGTGTAAGGTCGCAGTATTATGCGCGCAATGCCGTGGGCTATGTGGTGCAAGGAACCAAGTATATCCACAGCGGCGACCAGCGACAGGTATTGCAGAAAGGCGATATCTTCTTTTTGGGGATCGGGCTCCACTACACCGAAGAGATTCCCGAGGGTGATCGCCCCTTTGAACAGATCGTATTCTATTACAACCCCGACGAACTACAACGAATCCTCCTGCATCTGAACATCACCTACCGCCTCAATATCTCGAACAACCACCACTGTCCGACCTGTCGCACCTCCTCGGAGGTGATCATGCCCGCCTGGTCGGCTCTGCGCGGAATATTCCTTGGGGCCGCGCAGTACCTCCAAGGGGAGAATCACCTCGATTCGACTGCCGAAAACTTCAAAATGACCGAGTTGATCTACCACATCGTCTCGCACGAGGATTGCTGTTTGAAGAGCAAAATCTTAACCAGCATGGATACCAACAAGGAGAATTTCGAGCAGATTGTCTATGGCCACATCTTCAGCGAGTGTTCGATCGAGGAGTTGGCTCGCAAGACCCACCGCTCGCTCACCTCCTTCAAGAAAGAGTTTCGGCGCATCTACGAGATGCCTCCCCACAAGTGGTTCATTCGTCAGCGGCTCGTACATTCGCGCCTACTACTGATCTCCACCTCGAAGTCGGTCTCCGAGATCGGCTTGCAGTGCTCTTTCCCCAACACCTCACACTTCATCAAACTCTTCAAAAAGGCCTACGGCCATACCCCGTCGAGTTATCGCACGGCCCATCGCAAGGAGGTGGCGTAGCACCTTGTCCACCCTCCACTCACCCTCCATCTTTTACGAGAATAGTAGTGGGAGATTACAAAAAAAATGAGTCGCAAAGAGCGACTCATTTTTTGTTATGGAGCGGTTCTTCCTATTGATTCTTGATGCAACGCATGGGCAGAGCCAAGGTATTCGTTTTGTTGTTTGTGGAGGTGGTTCCGTTCGTATAGAAGAGGGCCACCTGAATCTTCGTACTCTTGGCCACGCTTGTCGGCGTGGAGGTCAGCAGGATCGCTCCATCCGGATTGGCCACATACCTATCAGTGGCATACCAGTAGGGCGTTTCAAACGAAAACTCGGCAGGGAGTCCCTCGGGATAGGCAGCAAAGAGGGCCTTGAACTCGCCCTCGGTGGGGAGGTGCCACCCCTCGGGGCAGAGGCCCTGCGACCCCTCCAGCGAGGCGGCGTTGTCGCCGGTGATCTCCGAGACCCCCAACGCGGCAGCGGCCGTATAGAGCAATCCGTAGGTGGTGAGATCCTGCTCCGAGGTGAGCGTCTCGCCCGGGAGGTATACCCCTGCGGCCAATGCACCACTACCGGCCGGGTTGTAGCGCAGGTTCTCCACCATCCAAACGCGGCCATCGGCCAGGGTTGCGGTGGCATAGGAGACCCCTCCGTAGCTCAAACCGCCCGTTTCGGGGAGTTCGATCTTGTCGTTGTTCGACTCCTCAATGACACCCCCTTGTTCCCAATCCTCGATTTGGCCACTCAGCGAGGCCGAAAGGTCGATGTTGGTGAGGGTTACGGCCAACGTATAGATCTTGCCGCCCAGCAGTTCACTCTCCACCATGGTATGGGTGTGGGTCTTGCCGTCGTTGGTTGCTACGGTCAAGGTAAGGGCACACTCTTGCGGGACGACGATCGCCTCGTAGCGAGAGCCTGCACTCTTGGTGTGCGGGATGATGTTGACGTTCTCGGTCGCCATGCTGACCGCCACCCGACGATTGGCCAAATCTACCGTAGCCGAGGGGCGCGATCCACCCAATTGGATCGAGGTGATCTGGCCATCCGAGGCGTTGGTGATTTCGATCGAGATCTTGGAGAGCAGGTGATAAAAGATCATCGGAACAGCCGAGGTGGAGGGGGTAACATTCGTCTTGGTGGCGGCGAGCAGATCCGAGGTCGCAAAGCCGCTTGCCGACTGATCGGTGGCGATGGTGAAGGTGCTCGGTGCGCTCGACTCCTGATAGGGATAGTAGGCCACCAAGTCGGCCTTCAGGTTGATGTTGTTGTACCAAATGAGGTCGGAACCCGTAAAGAGAGTGCCGTTATAGGTGAGTGGCTGGTTTTCAAGATATACCCCTTCGCTATTTGAAATTTTCAAACCGATTCGATCGCCCGTATTAAACGCGGTGCCCGTGACACGGCTGATCAGCGGATCGATCACCACGGCCATCTGCTCCGAGCCCCTATCCGGCTCCTGCCACTCCACCGGATCCAGCCCGCAGGAGACCGAAAGAATCCCCCACACAGCCAATACGCAGATCTTGAAATTTTTCATAATCATCAAATTTTTTAAGGTTACTAATTTTATTGTTTGTTAAGTTATTATCGTTCTCGGATATCTTTGTAGGTGGTTTGCAGGAGGGTTTTGCCCATGAGGAGTCGCTCGGATTCGCCCGCGCCTTGGTTCTCTTGTACACGATCCGAGGTGCAGTCGTAGCGGGTCACGCCGTTGCGGTCGGCCACGCCGAATCCGTCGTTGAAGCACCAGTAACCAAACTTGGGGGTCGAGGGGTCGAAGATATTGCGACTGAAGAGGTAGTCGTCGTGTGCGATGCCCAGTTGGGCCATCAGGGTGGCTGCCAGATCGCTCTGCGAGGCAAACTCCTCCACGACCCCCGGCTCACGCAGAGCCCCTCCAACCCAGAGCATCGGGATGCGGTGGCGCTCCTCGCTGTTGTAGGCCACCGTCTCGGGGTAGAGGAATCCGTGGTCGGCCACCAGGATGACCAACAGGTGCTCCCAGGCGGGGCTTTGGTGCAGGCGGTCGAGCAGATGTCCCACCTGTTCGTCGGTAAAGGCCACGGCATTCAAGATCTTGTGGTCGAATTTTTCGTAGGGAACCTCGAAGGGTTCGTGGCTTGAGAGGGTGAGCCAGCCCAGGAGCTGCGGGTTGCGGCCTGCGGGGTCGGGCTCCGTGAGACGCAGCACCTCCTCGGCGAAGAGTTCGCCCATCACATCGTCGGCATAGCCCCACTTCGACTGCGGGGCATCGAGCGAGAGATCCTTCTGCCAGATCAGCCGTTGCCATCCCGTGGCATACATGTAGGAGGCCTGATCCGTGAAGTTGAGGTTTCCGCCATAGACGAAGGTTGACTCGTAGCCCTCGCGTCCCAGGGAGCGGGCCAGCGAGGGGAGCGAGTGGCTCTTATTGGGGTACTTCATGATCGACATGCGGGTTTGGGCCGGATAGCCATTGAGGATGGCCACCTCGCCACGATCCGTGCGGAAGGAGTTGGCGTAGAAGTTTTCGAACCAAAGGCCCTGCTCTTTCCAACGCAGGAGATGGCTCGTTACGGGCTCTCCTTCGACCCATTCATCGACAAAGCACCGGCCAAAACTCTCCAACAAGACCACCACGACATCGGGACGAGGTTCGCGCAGGAGCGAGGGCCCGGAGAGGGTGTCGGGGCGATCTCCGCGAAGCAGTTCGAAATTCCGAACACGCTCCTCTTCGTCGAAGAAGAGGTATTGGGGCTCCATATCCTTCTCGTCGCCCAAGGTGGAGAGGAGCGAAAAGAGGGGGTTTACCGCCGCGTGGTTGAGTTGCTGATCGGGGCTGAAGTAGACCTGGCTGATGTTGGCCGTGGTGACACTCACTCCGCCACGAATGGCCAAAAAACAGAGGCCGCCCAACAACAGGAAGAGCGGAGTGCCCCAAAGGCGGGTGGAGAGGGCGAGTTTTTTTATTTTCAGGGTAGATGTAATGAATCGAAAAAGGCCGAAATAACCACCGAAGATCAGTAGAAAGGCGATGACTCCTCCAATCCAATCGGTGGGGGTGAGCGAAGCCATGGCCTCACGCGGAGTGCTCAGGTAGATCAATACCGAGGAGTCGATGCGGTAGCCCCAATAGCCGTAGAGTCCGAGGTCGAGGGTGAATATGGCTGCGGCAAGAAGGGCTATAGGTGTCAGGTAGAGATGGATCAAGGTGCGCCATCGCTGTTCTGTGAGGGGAAGCCAAAGCGAGAGGAGCAGCAAGAGTAGCGGGAGTGCCGTGATGTAGCCGGCCACGGTGAGATCAAGCGACCAGCCATGGCCGAGCACCTGCAGGAGGTTAGAAATCGAAAGCCCCTCCCGAAGGTGGAGGAGCATAAAGGGGATCTTTAAAAGGGCCATCCAAAGGGCCACTCCGAAGAAGAGTTTCAGTAGGAAACAGATTCGATTCTTCATAGGTTCTACTTCCCTGCTAACCGTTGTTCGATCCGCCCTTGAGCCCCCCTTCGGCGGCGAACTCTTCGACGGCAGCCTTGAATTTTTCGATCGTCTCCTCCATCGAGAGATAAGACTTGCCTCCGGCGGCATTTTTGTGGCCTCCGCCCTCGAAGTAGCGGCGGGCAAAGAGGTTCACATCCACATCGCCACGCGAGCGCAACGAGATGCGGATGAAGGTGTGGTGCTGGAGGAACATGGCCGACATCTTCATCTTGCCGACTGTGAGCGGGTAGTTCACGAAGCCCTCGCTATCGCCCTGCTGGAAGTAGTAGCGACGCATCTCCTCCTCGGTGAGCGACATATAGGCCACTGTGTTGTGTTTCAAGAACTTCATCTTGCGATGAATCACATAGCCGAAGAGGCGGGCTCGCTGGGGCGAGTAGGCGTTGTAGACGCTGTTGTGCAGGGTTGGGATATCGATTCCCGTCTCGGCAAGGTCGGCCACGGCGCGGTAGAGGGCGGGGGTCAGGAACGAGAACGAGAAGTTGCCCGTATCGGTCATCATACCCACATAGAGGCACTCGGCGATCTCGCGCGTCAAGTACTCGCGTCCGAAGAGTTCGAGGATGAGCGTGTAGACCAAAAAGGCGGTCGAGGAGCTTTCGGGGTGGGAGAAGCGGATGTGGTAGGGCTCGGAGGGTTGCAGGTGGTGGTCGATCAGCACGCGCACGGCCGAGGTGTTGCGCTCAATCGCCTCACCCAGGGCCTCGAGGCGGGCGATACCGTTGAAGTCCATGCAGAAGATCACGTCAGCCTCTTCGGCCAGGCGTTCGGCACGCTCGGGCTCCTGACGGTGGATAATCACCTCTCCGATGCGGGGCATCCAGTCCAGGAAATAGGGGTACTTGTTGGGGGCAATCAGGTGTACGGTGTGTCCCAGGCGTTCGAGTTGATGTGCCCACGCCAGGGCCGATCCCACGGCATCCCCGTCGGGGTTGGTGTGGGCCAAAAGAACGATTCGCAAAGGCTCTTTGGACAATAGTTCCTGAAGGCGTGTTAGCTCCTCGCGATCCAGCTGCAAGGCTCCCATATGATTTCTCTCCATCGTTTGCCGTATTTATATAACTCTTACAAAGGTAAGAAAAAAAATTGAAAACACCCCATTGTCTTCCAATTAGTTCTCGCTTTCCCGCTTGGGGGCACTCTTGCACCAGGGGGCGATACCACACTTCGCGCATTTGGGTGAGCGCGCTGTGCAGACGTAGCGTCCATGCAGAATCAGCCAGTGGTGGGCTACGGGAAGCAGGGCTTTGGGGATCTGTTTTTCGAGCGTGAGTTCGGTCTGAAGAGGTGTCTTCGAGCGATTCGTGAGGCCGATACGATTGGCTACGCGGAAGACGTGGGTATCGACCGGCATCACCTCTTGTTGCCAGATCACAGCCCCCACTACATTGGCCGTCTTGCGCCCTACGCCCGGCAGACGTTGCAACTCCTCACGGCTGCTCGGCACCTCGCCTCCGAACTCCGCCACAAGCATCCGTGCCATGCCGGCCAGGTGTTTCGCCTTGTTGTTGGGGTAGGATACGCTCTTGATCAATGCGTAAATCTCCTCCACGGAGGCCTCGGCCATCCGCTCGGCAGTGGGATAGGCCTCGAAGAGTGCCGGCGTAATCAGATTGACCCGCTTGTCGGTGCATTGGGCCGAGAGGATCACCGCCACCAACAACTCGAAAGGGTTTCGATAATTGAGTTCAGATTCTGCGGAAGGCATGTGTTGGGAAAACCACTCGATGATCCCTTCGTATCGTTCTTTGGTTGTCATTGGCTCGTTATAGTTTGGTCAGTTTGGCAAATTTGGCCAGCAGGGTGCGCTCGCTGCCGTCGTTGAATGCCACCACCAGCTTGTGATCCTGGGCCAGGGTCTCGATGCGCTGAATGGTGCCAACACCGAATCGGGGGTGCTCCACACGCTCTCCGATGCGGTAGTTGCAGGGCGAGGCGGGGGCCGCAGATCCCACGGGGGAGGAGATTCCGATGCGACGCAGATGCTCCGCCGGACGGGGTGCGGCCGCTGCTGGCTCGGGGCGCGGGGTGGTGCTGCGCGGCTGCACCGAACGGCTGTAGAGCGGGTGGCCGGGCTGGATGCGCTTGGCCGAGTCGCCCACCGCATCCTGCTGCTTTTGGAAGCGGTAGTCGAAGCGGCGGCGCAACTCCTCGATGGCCGAGCCTCCGGCCGGCCGGCCCTCGGCATTGCGTCCCGAGGTGGCGGAACGTCGCCCGCCGAAGTCGTCCCCCTCCTCCTGCACCATCTCAACGAAGCAGGGGGCGATCTCCTTCAAGAAACAGCTCGGGCGCGAAAACTCCATGTTGCCCCACTTGAAGCGCGATTCGGCATAACTCAGCGTGGCATCGACCTTGGCGCGCGTGAGGGCCACATAGAAGAGGCGGCGCTCCTCCTCGAACCCCTCGGCCGTCTCGACGGCCCGCTGTGAGGGGAATAAGTTCTCCTCCATGCCGACGATGTAGACATGGTTGTATTCGAGTCCCTTGGCCGAGTGGACGGTCATCAGCGTTACCTTGTTGTTGTCCTCCGGATTTTCGTTATCCATGTCGGTCATCAGCATCACCGACTGCATCCACTCCTCGATGGTGGCCTCCTCGGCCTCGGTGCGTTCGCCGTTTCGGATCTCGGCATCGCGCTGCTCCTTGAAGAGTTGCATGGTGTTCAGCAACTCCTCGATGTTGTCGATAGCCGAGGTCGCCTCGGGTGAGTTCTCTAAGCGGTAGAGGGGGAGGATTCCCGACCGCTGGGCGATCTCGAGGCCAAAGTCGTAGAGCCCCTTTTGGGTACGCTCGAGCGAGAGCGAACGGATCAGGGCGACAAATTCAGTCACCTTGCGCACAATGGTGCGCTGCACGGGGTCGGTCGTGGGCTCCCCCACCAAGGTGTCGACCGCCTCCCACATCGAGACACCGCGTTCGCGGGCCAAGGTGGCGATACGCTCCACGGTGGTGTCGCCGATGCCGCGCGTGGGGTAGTTCACAATGCGACGGAAGGCCTCGTCATCCTTCGGATTGATCACCAAACGGATGTAGGCCAGCAGATCCTTGATCTCCTTGTGGTCGTAGAACGAAGAGCCCTTGTAGATACGGTAGGGGACTCCGCGGCGACGCAGCGACTCCTCGATGGCCGAAGATTGGGAGTTGGTGCGGTAGAGCACAGCCACCTCCGACCACGGATCGCCCGTCTCACGGATACGATCGCGGATGGCGGTGGTTACCAATTCGGCCTCTTCGCGGTCGGTATAGGCCCTCATAACGCGGATCTTCTCCCCCTTCTCTCCCTCCGAGAAACAACGCTTCTCCATGCGGCGGGCGTTGTGTTCGATCACCGAATTGGCGGCATCGACAATGGTACGGGTGGAGCGGTAGTTTTGCTCCAGTTTGAAGGTCAGGGCCGAGGGGTAGTCGTTGCGGAACGAGAGGATGTTCTCGATCTTGGCTCCGCGGAACGAGTAGATCGACTGGGCATCGTCGCCCACCACACAGACACGGCCGTGCAGTTGCGAGAGGCGACGGATGATGATGTACTGCGCATAGTTCGTGTCCTGGTACTCATCAACCAGGATGTACTGATACTGCTCCTGGTAGCGGGCCAACACATCGGGGCAGTCGCGAAAGAGGATGTTGGTTTGCAGAAGCAAATCGTCGAAGTCCATCGCACCATTCTTCTTGCATCGCTGGCAGTAGAGCTGGTAGAGGTGGCCGAACTCGGGCTGTTGTCGCTGCCGATCCTCGGCCGCGTAGACCGAATTGGCCAGGTAGGCCCCCGGGGTCACGAGCGAGTTCTTGGCAAAGGAGATGCGCGATAAGACGACGTTGGGTTTATACTTCTCCTCGGGGAGGTTGAGCTCTTTGAGGAGGTTCTTGATCAGGTTTTTGCAGTCCGAGGGTTCGTAGATCGTGTAGCTATCGGGGTAACCGATGCGGTCGGCATTCTCGCGCAGGATGCGTGAAAAGACCGAGTGAAAGGTACCCATGCGGATCCATCGGGCGCGTCCGTCGGGAAGCATGGTGGCAATGCGCTCGCGCATCTGCTCGGCCGCCTTGTTGGTGAAGGTGAGGGCCATGATTTGGCGAGGATCGACCCCCTGTTCGATCATGTAGGCGATGCGCGAAGTCAATACGCGCGTCTTGCCCGAGCCGGCTCCGGCAATAATGAGCGAGGGTTCGCGGTAGTGAACCACCGCCTCGCGCTGGGCGGGATTCAGGCCTTTCAATATGGGAGATTCTTCCATTCGTTGTTTTCGTTTTCGGGTAAAGCACAGGGGCCGAAGCCTTAGCGGGGCATGGTGTCGAGGAACTTTTCCAACTCGACATACACGCGCTGGATCGGGAGCCCCATCACATTGAAAAACGACCCCTCGATCCCCTCGATTGCCACATAACCGATCCACTCTTGGATGCCATAGGAGCCCGCCTTGTCGTAGGGTTGGTAGTGGTCGACATAGTAGGCAGCCTCCTCCGCACTGATCGGGCGGAAGAGCACCTTCGAGGCCGTGGAAAAACTCTTTGCTCCGTGGGCGGAGCGGAGCGTAACCCCCGTGATCACGGTGTGTCCCTTGCCCGAGAGCAGGGCCAACATCTCGAGGGCCTCCTCGCGGCTGTGGGGCTTACCGAGGATCTTCCCTTCGGCAATGACCACCGTGTCGGCCGTCAGAAGAATATCGTTCTCCTCCAAGGGGAAAGGATACCCCTCGCTCTTCAATTGCGATAGGTAGCCGGCTACCTCCTCGGCCGCAAGGTCGGCCGGGTAGCACTCCTCGACCTCGAATTTTTCGGCCATCTCGTACTTCAGGCCCGAGCCCGACAGCAATTCGCGACGGCGGGGCGATTGCGAGGCCAGGAGCAGTCGGTATGGAGCCAGTTTTTCGTGTAACAGCATCGTTCTATTTTATATCAAAATCCAACAGCAATCGGCCTTCGAGCGAGGCCTTCAGGTTTTGGCCGCGCTCCACGGGGCCGACACCCACGGGAGTGCCCGTATAGAGCAGGTCGCCCATGCGCAGGGTTACAAACTTCGAGACGTGGCTGATCAGACGATCCACTCCGAAGAGCATGTCGCCCGTAAAGCCCCGCTGGCGCACCTCGCCGTCGATCTCAAGCTGGAAATTGAGCCGCTGGACATCGCCCCCGAGCTCCTTTAATGGCAAAAAGGTGGGAGAGATCGCTGCCGAATAATCGAAAGCCTTGGCTTGCTCCCACGGAAGTCCCTGGGCGATGCATCGGCGTTGCAGGTCGCGGGCCGTGAAGTCGATGCCCAGGCCCACCTCGTCGTAGTAGCGGTGGGCAAAACGCTCCTCGATGCAGCGTCCCACGCGATTGATCTTTACGATCAGTTCGCATTCGTAGTGAACCTCCTCCGAGAAGGGCGGGATATAGAAGGGGTCGTTGTTGCGCAACATTGCCGTGTCGGGCTTCAGAAAAAAGACCGGCTCGGCGGGCATCTTCCCGCTGTCGGCCACCTGGTGGTGCAACTCTTTGACATGTTCGGCGTAGTTGCGGCCGATGCAGATTATCTTCATGGGGTTATTCCTCTTTTTTAAATCGGGTCGTTCGGTATTTCGCCAAATAGGCCGCGCTGAGCAGAATCAGAAACAGGGGGATAAAGATCGCCACCTGCCAGCGCAACTCTTGCTTCGGAATCAGAATCGCCAAAAAGACCACCGTGGCCGATACGTTGAGCCACTTCGATAGAAAGGCTCCGATCTTCGGAAGGTTCAGTTTTTCGCGCGCCTGCTTGGGCAGGGTGCTGATGCCCGAAATCGTCTCGGGATACTTGCTTACCAAGGCCCCAACCCCCAAGAGAATTGACCCGTAGAGAATCAATACGATGATCTCGCCAATATGGATATATCCGATCATGTTGGGATTCAATTTAGAATTTAAAATTTTGAATTTCTCGCACCATCGCCTTGGCGAATCGTTCGCTCGCCCCCTCGCCGCCGATCAATTGTTGCAACTCGCGGAAGTCGGCCTCCATCTGGGCCCGCTTGGCTCCGCCCGGGAGGATCGCACGCAACTCCTCGGCCGCCACCTGCGGATCGAGTTTCGCGCAGACCAGTTCGCGCACCACCTCGCGGCCCATGTTGATATTCACGAGCGAGACCCACGGAATCTTCAGCACATAAGGGCGCAGCACCTCATAGAGCTTCGGGATGTGGTACAACACCATCTCGGGGATCCCCATCAAGGCGGTTTCGAGGGTTGCTGTTCCCGAGGTAACGACTGCCGCCTCGCTCATGGCGAGGGTCTGCTGGGTTTTGTTACAGAGATAGCGCACCTCGGAACCCGCCAGATAGTGGTCATAGAGCCCCTTGTTGATCCAGGGCACCGCCGTGACGACAAACTGATGGGTCGGGAACTCACGCGACAGGGCCACCATGTTCGGGAGGTTGGCCTTGATCTCCGAGACGCGGCTACCGGCCAGGAGGGCGACGATCGGTCGTTCGTCGAGGCCGTTTTCGCGGCGAAACTCCTCGCGCGAGGGGAGTTGGGCACGTCGTTCGGCGATGTCGTCGACCAGCGGATTGCCGCAGAAGATGGGCTCGATCCCCTTTGAACGGAAGTAGGCCGTCTCGAAGGGAAAGATGGTGAAGAGACGATCCACATACTTTCGGATCCCCTTCACGCGGAACTCCTTCCAGGCCCACACCTTGGGTGCGATGTAGTAGAAGACCTTGATACCCTGCACCTTACACCACTTGGCAATGCGCATGTTGAACGACGGGTAGTCGATCAGGATCACCACATCGGGCTTAAATTCGGCAATGGCCTCCTTCACCCGGTCGATCTGTCCGAAGATCGTGCGCAGGTTTTTGAGCACCGTGACGAAGCCGAAGAAGGACATCTCCTTGTAGTGCAGTAGCAGCCCCTCGCGGCCCCCGGCCTCGGCCATCAAATCACCCCCGCAGAAGCGAAATTCAGCCTTCGGATCCTCGGCCTTCAGCCCCCGAATCAACTTCGATCCGTGCAGATCCCCCGACGGTTCACCGGCTATAATAAAATACTTCATCTCAATTCAAAATTCAAAATTCAAAATTCAAAATTCAAAATTAGTTTTAATCTTGATTTTGAATGGGTTTCACTTTATCGAATCCTTGGTCGTTAAAATTATTTGAGCCAAAATATTGGTCAGTTCTCTACACTCCGGGAATAGACTTTCATATTCAGCTTTTGAAAGAAAATCGGTCTTGTACAACAATTCAATCCAATATTCAGTCTCATAGGCCTCCTTTAAGGAGACGTTCATCTTTGCAAGAAAATCCTTGCGGCTTTGAGCTCGCAGGGATTCCCTGATATTGGCTCCTATGCTCGTTCCGCTTTTTAAGATTTGGGCTGACAGGATCCGCTCGTTTTTTTCAGTATGCAAATACTTATAAAGATTTACAATGCGAACCGCAAAACGAAAGCTTTTCTCCAAAACAATATTATCACCCTTCATCTCAATTTTGAATTTTGAATTCTGAATTTTGAATTTCCAATAAATCCGGTCTCAGTCGTTCGGTGCGTTCGTAGGCTTGCTCCTCCTGCCACTTGGCGATCTCGGCGAAGTTGCCCGAGAGGAGGACATCGGGGACACGCCAGCCACGAAACTCCGCGGGGCGGGTATAGACGGGAGGGGCCAGCAGGTCGTCCTGGAAGCAGTCCGTGAGGGCCGAGGATTCGTCGCCGATGGCTCCGGGGAGCAGGCGCACCACCGAGTCGGCGATGATGCAGGCGGCCAATTCGCCCCCCGTGAGGACATAGTCGCCGATCGAGATCTCGCGGGTGATCAGGTGCTCGCGGATGCGGTGGTCGATCCCCTTGTAGTGGCCGCAGAGGATGATGATATTCTCCAGGGTCGAGAGACGGTTGGCCTCGTGCTGGTTGTACTGCACCCCGTCGGGCGAGGTGTAGATGATCTCGTCGTAGTGGCGTTCGGACTGG
>CAJGDL010000011.1 GCA_904502075.1 uncultured Alistipes sp. | reverse complement strand
TAGGGCTTTTTTTTTATTTGCGCAAATTTATAGCAAAATTTTTCAAAAATATAGCAGCGCTGACAAACAAGATTTTCTGCAACATATTTTAAATCTGTATGTGTCAACTAAAAAAGCCTCCATTCGCAGTGAATGAAGGCTTCGGTTATTTTTTGTCTATTTGTATGTTTTCGAAGCATTTTATTTCGGCTTAGGGGAACATTCGCAAGGGATCGGCCGACAAATGATACGACCCCAAAGTTTTTCCAAACTTTTGGGGCCGTATTTCATTTTTCTCAACAAATTGAAGCGGTTGGCATAGGCTGCGGCAAGGAAGAGTAGGGTAGCCAAATTCCACTCGAAATCCTCCTCTTTGCCGACGCCTCCTTGAAATCTTGTCGCATTATGCTCCGCCTCGGTCACTCTCCGACCAAAGGCTTCAAACTTCAAGTCCCGCGGAGGTCCGTATTTTTTTTGTTGTCCACAGTCTCCATCGCGGGATAAACTAATCTCGCTTTCGCCAACTGCGAATCATCGGGTAAATGCATTCGGTGTAGAACACCGCCACCAAACCGATCGTAAAAAGCACACTTAAAATTGTTCCCAACATCCTCTTTCTAGTTATCTGGCTATCATAAAGGATAGCAAATTCTCTTAATCTTCTGATCAATCTTCGATACAAATATAGCAATTCTTTCCGAAATCGCGAGCAACGCGATTTTTTGCTATGCTTCTGGCAGATCAAACGTTTTTGGGGAGTTTTCTATTTCTTCTAAGAGTCGTTTCTCCCTTTGATAAACCCCGATGATACAGAATATTACCAACGTTTTCGATAGGCAGTAGGGGTGATACCAACCTCTCGTTTGAAGAAGCGGCAAAAATAGGGCGTTGTCGAGAAATTCAGTTCATCGGCAATGTGCTCGATAGTAAGCCCCGAACTACGCAGAAGCAGTTTCGCTTGCAGTGTAACAGCGCGATTTATCCAATCGCTCGCCGCAGTGCCACTCACTTCAAAGACCAAACGACTGAGGTATTGAGGCGATATATTCATCTTCTCGGCATAGAAAGCGAAGTCGTGCTTGCCACGATGCGTGTTTAGTTGTTCGATAAACAAACGAAACAACGCCTCTCTACGCCCCTTAGCGTGGTGGCTACCCACTGAGCTATTCAGAATACGATAGTGCAGCGATAGCAACAGATGTCCAACGCTTCGCCTATCGAAAGGTTGCGTAGCCGAAATGGTATATATCAGCCGAAAATACTCCTCCATCCACCGCTCGTTTGCACTACTAACGAGGTGCTCCTCTTTGATATTTTCGTTCTCTGCAGAGAGCCTAAAGCCTAACAAATCGACAACCGAGCTCGCATCATAGTCGAGAATCTCCGCCACGGAGTTTTGACCGATGTATAGAGCCTCGCCCTCCGAAATTCGATACTCACGGAGGTTGATAGATATTCGAAGAAACCCACGCAAAACCCTAACGATGCGATTCTCCATAAAGCGATAAGGCTCACCCAACTCCATCACACGCCCAATAGCCGCAGCCACTTCAACGCCTCGGTTGATGGCAAAATCGGGGTATGAGATGAGTGTCGCATCCTTAAACTCTGCAAGAGCACCTATTGCTATCTTTTTTATCGGTATCATATTACAAAGATAATATAAAGTACTATAATTCGCCAAATAAACCAAAAATAAGCATTGAAAAGATAACAAATAGCCTATGCAAGATAATAACCAACCAGATAAAAAAACCGAACTTTGCATCTATCAAAAACCTGTTCAGTTATGTTGAGAAGTTATATGCGTTATTGGCCCGCCGTCGGAGGTGTTATCTTCGCAGTTGTGGCACTCCTTGTGGGAACATTTGGCGATATGCTCGCCCCAACCCAGCGACTTATGTCCGTATTTTTTATGTTGCTCCTGCTCCACGAGTTCGAGGAGTATGTCTTGCCTGGTGGCTTCCCTGCCGCAATGAACATCGGCCTTATGGGCGAGAAAAAGGATTTTGGCAAGTATCCACTCAATGAGTTGAGTGCCTTCATCGTAAATGTCGTTTTGGCCTATCCGCTCTACATCTGCGGCATTATCTTCCACGAGGCGTTGTGGCTTGGTATCTTTATCGCCTATTTCACAATGTTACAGGTGGTTGTTCACTGCATTGTGATTAACCGCAAACTACACACTTGGTATAGCCCCGGTTGTGCCTCGGCACTCGTTGCTATGGTGCCATTTGGCATCTACTATCTCTGCTATATTGCTGAACATTTCGACTTCCCGATCTACTATTGGTGGGCACCTCTTGTAGTATTCCCATTTGTAGGGGTTGCAATGATTCTCTCACCTGTACTTATCTTCAAAAACCGAGATACAAGCTATGGCTTTGCTGACTACGAGGCAACGGCATTTTCTATTAAGAATGGCGTTGCTCGACTTCGCAGATAAGGATAAAAACCGATAATCTATACAACTATGGGGAAATTTATTAGAAACTACGCCCTCGAAATCTACACCGTGATTTCGCTTGGGTTGCTTCTTGCAGGAGCATTGATGGATAATCTTTCGGTTATTCAGAAGTTTGTGATGGTATTCAATCTGCTCTTTATTCTTCACGAATGGGAGGAGATGCACTATCCGGGAGGTTTTGCCGACCTTATCTCTGGAATGCTCGGAAAGGATGTCTCAAAGGAGCAGAAGTTGGCAAGCCGTATTCCAACCAGCATCCTATTGATGGCATTTACTTTCGTTCCTTTCTTTTGGGACAATTGCGTGATTTTCATCTTGGTAACTGCGGCTCTTGGTATATTTGAGGGCTATGTTCATCTGATGGCAATTCGCCTATTTCGCCTGCCAAAGTTCTACTCGCCAGGTATGATTACCGCCGAATTGGAGCTGCTCGTTAGTGTTGCGCTTATTGTATGGTTGGAGCAGAATAATCTTGCAACAGCCACCGACTATACTTGGGGTGTAGTAATTATGTTTGCTTGTTTTATAACGATGCAAAAGACACTCACGATGATGGTTGGTGTAAAATATAGCGAATTGCCTAAACGGATCCGCTCACAATGGTCGAAACCTCGCGGGTAGAGATTAAAAACAGATAAGAAAAAGCAGACTTCCGCCTTGTTGTTGGGCGGAAGTCGTTTATTTAGCGGTTACTCCTCGGGGTAGATCATCTTTTTCGTTACGCCACCATCGACTGTCAGACATTGTCCGTTGATAAAGTCGCTCTTTTCGTCACACAAAAAGAGACAAGTGTGGGCAATATCCTCGGCGTGTCCCACACGACCCGAGAGGTGAAAAGCGTGATCCTCGGGGCGCAACACCTCCCCCTCGTTCACGCTGATCCAGCCCGGAGCGATGCAGTTCACCGTAATGTGATAGGGGGCCAATGACACGGCCAAGGCGTGGGTCAGAGACCAGATGCCGCCCTTCGAAGCGGCATAGGCCTCCGTGCCGGCCTCGCTCTGCAGGTAGCGCGTAGAGCAGAGGTTTACAATACGCCCATAGGGGTTCTTCGCCCCCAACTTCTCGCGATGCCGAGCCAGCAACCGCGAGGTGATAAAGGCCGAGCGGAGGTTGGTATTTAGGATCTGCTCAAAATGTTCAACCGAGGTCTGCGTAATGGGTTCAAAACCTCCCACACCCACATTATTGACAACTACATCGAGGTCGCCCCATTCGTCTAAAAGGGTCTGCACAGCTCGCTCCAAGGCCTCCTTGTCGCAGACATCGAGGGCAAAGAATCGGGCTCCGGTGGCGCTTGCTACCTCCTCGCCACGCATGGTGTCGATATCGCAAAAGGCTACGCGGTCGCCCGCCTTCGTGAAGGCCTCCACAAGGGCACGGCCGATGCCGTGGCCCGCTCCCGTTACAAATACTCGTCGCATATCGCTTGATTTTTTCACATCGTTTCCACAAAGTTAATGAATTTTACCCAACGACCACCCAAAGCAGAGCAATAGTTTTCACCAAATTTCTCCAATCGGAGAAGTTTTCGTACTTTTGTTTGCTCAAATTGTTACCCATGAAGTGCTCCAAGATCGTGATCCGTCCGGCAACAATCGGGGATGCCCCGACCCTTGCCCAAGTCGTCGCCATGGCAATAGGTGACGACGAGGCCCTTCACAACTATTGCGGAGCGAATTACCTCACTATCCTGCGCGAAGTTGCCCGTACCAAGGGGACTCAATACAATTGGGAAAATGGGATGATCGCCGAGGTCGATGGCGTGTGTGCCGGGGCTGTTGTGGGCTACGACGGGGCCCATCTCGAGGCGTTGCGCCGAGGCACATTGGCCGTCATCCACCGCCATGCGGGAATCTGCCCGAAAGTTTCCGATGAGACCCAGGCGGGTGAATACTACCTGGACTCGTTGGCCGTCCTGCCCGAATTTCGCGGCAGGGGAGTGGGAGGTTCGTTGATCCGGGCCCTCGCAGAAAAGGCCTTCTCCGAGGGCCACGAGCGCGTAGGATTGATCGTAGATAGCGACAATCCGAAGGCCGAAAAGCTCTACACCGCCCAGGGTTTTGAACGGGTGGGGGAGCGCACCTTTTTCGGACACGGGATGCACCACCTGCAACTAAAAAATCTGTGGGATATTCACAAGCGCGTGACACGCTCGACACGCATTACGGAGTTTCAGCGACGGGTCTACCTCGAACTTTTGAAGGTTCCCGCGGGCGAGACCATCACCTATCGGGAGTTGGCCAATCGCATCGGCTGTCGAAGTGCCCAAGCCGTGGGGCAGGCCCTGAAACGAAACCCCTTTGCCCCTGCGGTACCGTGTCATCGCGTGGTGGCTTCCGATGGCTCATTGGGCGGCTACTTCGGAGAGCGTTCGGGTAAGAAGTTGGAGCAAAAACGCAGGCTTCTCCAAGAGGAGGCCGAATCACTCCGACGATAAGATCCCCTCGGCAAGAAAAAGATGGCGATAGTGGTCGGCCTTGCGATCGATCGCAAGGGGATAGGCACGCGACGAGGAGGGCATTCGCCAAAGGCGCATCGGGCGATTCTCGCAATAGAACTCCACACAACCGCCCACCTCGGGCTTCTCGCACCCAAAAGTTTCAGCCACCACCAAGGAGGCCTTTTCGCCCGTTGTAACAACTGCACGACAGTGGGGGATACGAGCCAACAAGGCGCGCAGGTCGGTCGGAGTTACCACCTCCAAAAAGGCATCCGAGGCGTTGTCCTTCAGGCGGCGCACCTCCGTAGCCGTATCATAGAGAGCCAAGCCGATCTCACGACAAAAGGCCTCGATCTGCTCCCGATCGAATCGCTTCTCCTCCAACCTCTCGAAATGGTGCTTGTTACCAAAGAAGATCAACCCCAGAATCCGCCACATATCGTTGATCCGATTCGGATAGAAGAACTCCATCGACCACCGTTCACGCTTCGGAGGAAAACTCCCGAGCATAAGGAGCCGTGCCCCTTCGGGCAGGAAGGGCTCTAAAGGATGTTTTTCGATGGGTATCAACGCTTCACTCATGGCTCGAAAGATTATCGCTCCTCCTCTTTTTTCAAGGTGCGCAGGGCGATTTGCGAATTGTAATAAGCCTTTTCGCCCGTCACCTCCCGGCCGAGCCATGCGGGGCGTTCAAAGGCCTCATCGGGCGATGTGAGCTCCACCTCGGCAAGGAGCAACCCCTCGTTCGAGCCATGAAACTCATCCACCTCGAAGGTGTGGCGACCGACACGAACCAGGTAGCGCGTCTTCTCGACCACGGCACGACATCCGGCCAGGAGTTCCTCGGCCTCGGCAAGGGGTATTTCGCGCTCCCACTCCTCGCGGCTCAAGCC
This sequence comes from uncultured Alistipes sp., assembly GCA_904502075.1. Taxonomy (GTDB): domain Bacteria; phylum Bacteroidota; class Bacteroidia; order Bacteroidales; family Rikenellaceae; genus Alistipes. The sequence goes on along the minus strand of CAJGDL010000011.1, from coordinate 14,990 downwards.
ATCGTCGGAGCTTCGCCCCTTGATGGTCAGAAAACCCTTGTCGCCCCGGGTGCGGACACGCACCGTGCGCTCGGGGGAGAGGGACAAATACCCCTGACGGATCTCCACCCGATCGTAGGCCTCCTGTTTAAACTCCTGACCGAGGAGCAGAAATTTTCGTTCTATCTCAAGCGCCATATCGCACATTATTTTTTTCTGTTTTTCAGCGGGCAATCGGCCGAGCAGCCCTCACAGCCGGCCCCTCCGCCTCGCACCACGCACCACAGCCGGCGCAGCAGATAAATCCCCACGGCCACCCCGATCGCAGCCACCGTCCACTCCTGCCAACCCATCGTTAAAAGAGCGAAAAGAGGTGATACGTTACAAAGGCCGCAGCCCAGGCCAACAGCGTGTTGTAGAGAATCGAGGCCGTGGCCCAACGCCAACCAATCTCCGAGGCAATAGCCACAATCGTGGCAATGCAGGGGAAGTAGATCAGAATAAAGGCCAAAAAGGCGAGAGCCGAGGCGGGGCTAAAGTCGCCACTGGCAGCCAAGCGGGCCGGAAGTCCCCGATCCGTTTCGGCATTGACCTCCTCGGCAAACTCTCCGTGGTAGGACTCCTCCACCTTATCCGTATAGAGCACTCCCATCGTGCTGACAACAATCTCTTTGGCCGCCACGCCCGAGAGAATGGCGACTGCCGACTTCCAATTCAGCCCCAGGGGCTCCACGACCGGTTCGCAGGCCTTGCCGACTTGTCCCAGGTAGGAGTGTTCGTAGTGTTCGACCTTGCTCTCGCAACCATCCACATGGGGATAGTAGCTCAAAAACCAGATCACCACCGAGGCAACCAAAATCAGGCCTCCCATCTTCCGCAGGTATTGGGCACACTTCTCCCACATGTGTAACAACGTGGCCTTCAGAGTCGGCACGCGGTAGGGGGGAAGCTCCATCACAAAGGGGGTCTCATCCACCTTGAAGAAGAAGCGGCGCATCACCTGGCGGGCGGTAAACATCGCCAACAGCACCCCAAGCAGATAGAGTCCCATCATCACCAACCCGGCATGGGAGGGGAAGAAGGCCGCTACCAAAAGGATATAGATCGGCAGTCGCGCACTGCACGACATGAAAGGGATAATCAGAATGGTAATCAGACGACTCGAACGGCTCTCGATGGTGCGCGTTGCCATTACCGCAGGAACATTGCAGCCGAAGCCCATAATCAGCGGAATAAAGGATTTGCCGTGCAACCCCATGCGGTGCATCACGCGATCCATAATAAAGGCTGCACGCGCCAAATAGCCCGAGTCCTCCATGAAAGAGATAAAGAGATAGAGAATCATGATGTTGGGCAGGAAGACGATCACACTGCCCACACCCCCGATCACACCATCAACCACCAAGTCTTTCAGCACACCGGCAGGCATCAGTCGTTCCACAAGCGAAGCCAACCACTGCACCCCCATTTCAATCCACTCCTGGGGATAGGCACCAAGCATAAAGGTCGAGTAGAACATGAGCCACATGAGCAGGAAGAAGATCGGGAAGCCCCACAACTTATGGGTAACAATCGAGTCGATCACCTCCGTGGTGCGCAGGTTGTCGCGCACCCCCGGCACAAAGGTCTCCTTCAGGGCTCCCGAGATGAAGCCATACTTTTGGTTGGTCATCGCCGTCTCGATATCCTCGCCCAAGACCTCCTCCACGCGCTGCACCTCGCGGTCGCGCAACTCCTTCCAACGAGCGTAGTGGGGGGCTCGACTCAGGCGATTCGTCACCTCGCGATCCCCTTCGAGGAGTTTCATGGCCAGGTAGCGGGGCGGGAAGTGCTGGGGCAACTCCTCGCGATGCTCCTTCATCAGGGCCGAGAGGGGTTGCAGCGCACTCTCCAGGGTCGTTCCCTGGTGGATATGAATATGACGCACGCGCTCGTCCTCGTTTTCGTAGACAGCAATCACCGTGTCGAGGAGTTGCTCCACACCGCGTCCGCTACGCGCCACCACAGGGACCATCGGCACACCGAGCATCGCCCCCAGGTTTTCGTAATCGAGTCTCGATCCACTCGCCTCCAACTCATCGTACATGTTCAGAGCCACCACCATGCGGGGGTTGATATCGATCAGTTCGGTCGTCAGAAAGAGGTTGCGCTCCAGGTTGGAGGCCACCACCGAATTGATGATCACATCGGGCATGCGCTCCGCCAGATGACCCCTGACATAGAGCTCTTCGGGGGTATAGGCCGCCAAGGCATAGGTCCCCGGCAGATCGGTGATCTCGAAGTGGTAACCCTTGTAGTGGCAATAGCCCACCTTGGCATCGACGGTTACTCCGCTGTAGTTGCCCACATGCTCACGGCTTCCGGAGATGGCGTTGAAGAGCGAGGTCTTGCCGCTGTTGGGATTACCCACCAAGGCGACATGAATATGCTTTTCGCTTTGGCGCACCACCTCGTCGATCGAATCACACTCGGTGATCCCCTCCGAGATCTCACCGTGCATCAACTGCTCGGCCTCGCGGTCGGTGATCACCTCCACCATCTCGGCCTCGCTACGTCGGAGCGAGACATCGTAGCCCATCACGCGGTAGTCGATCGGATCTTTGAGCGGAGCGTTGAGGATCACCTCCACCTGCTTTCCGCGCACAAACCCCATCTCCAAAATACGACGACGGAAACCGCCATGGCCCGAGACCTTGACAATCACCGCCTTTTCGCCTGTTTTCAACTCCGACAAACGCATATTCTGCCTCCTTTTTTATTTTGGGGCAAAGATAGCGAATTTTTCCTATGCATTCCATCCCTATAAATAGGTATTGAGCAGGCAAAGTCGAAGCGAAGGCTACCAACCGCCGCCCAACGCCTTGAAGAGATCCACATAGGCGATGTAGTGGTCGGAGAGGAGCTCCACGAGTTGCAACTCCGAGGCATAGTAACTGCGCTCGGCATCGATTACATCCAGGTAGTCCGACATCCCGTTTTCGTAGAGGGCTCGGGTCTTGCGGAGAACCGACTCGTTGCGGGCCACCAATTCGCGTGTACGCGCCACCTGTTTGCGGTAGGTGGTAATGGCCACCAGGGCCTGATCTACCTCCGAGAGGGCCTGCAAAAAGTTCTGCCGATAGGAGAACATCGTCTCGTAGTACTTCTCACGAGCGATCTTCTCTTGAGCCTTTAATTTTCCAAAGGCAAAGACCGGTTGCAACAAAGTTCCTGACACGCTCCAAATCCAAGGATCTCCTGTAAAGAGTCCCTTCAACACATCGGAGGCCACACCCCCACCCAAAGTCAGCGAGAAGGAGGGGAGACGGGCAGCACGCGCCAACCCCACGCCGGCAGCCGCCTGCTCCAACGAAAAGAGCGACTGCATCAGATCGGGACGTCGTTCCAAGAGTTCGGACGGAAGCCCCACCGGCACCTCTTCGGGCAGGTGATCAAGCCACAACTTGGCCCCCCAACCTGCCACCGAAAATTCGGAGGACTCCTCACCCAAGAGGGTCGCCAACGAGAGGGAGGTCTGCGCCACGAGGCGTTTATACTGCTCCCGATCGGCCGCCGCCGAGAGCACCAAACTCTGTGCCTGATCGGCCGCCACACGGCTCTCCATGCCGTAACGCACCAACGAGTCAGTTAGGGCGGCTGTTTCACATCGCAGGTAGTAGGTCTGCTCGGCCACATAGAGGCCACGCTCGTAGGCCAGCAGGGTAAAGTAGGTAGTGGCCACCTCGGCCGTCAACGAGAGCACCACCCCACGAAAGGCCCACTCGCTTTGCAAGGTCTGCACCTGAGCCGATTGATGGGCTGCACGCAAGGCACCGAAGAGGGGGAGTTCCCAACTGATCTCGCGCGTGAGGGTATACTCCTGCACAATGCCCGTTGGCTCCGCACGTTCGACCGAAGCCTCGACACCGAAGTCAAACTCGGGGAGATAGGCCCCCATTACCACCTTGCGGTTGTAGCGCGCCTGCTCCACACGCGAAGCCGCCTCTGCCAGGTCGAGATTTTGCTTTAGAGCAATCTCCTCCAGACGATCCAACTGCGGATCCTCGAAGAGCCTCCACCAACGAATATCGTAGGGGAGCGAATCGCGGTTGAAACCCTCGCTATAGAGATAGTCGGCCGGAGCCGAAGGATCGGGGATGGGCATGCGCACACAGCCTCCCCAAACAAAAAGAGAGAAGAGCACCCCCAAGAAATAAAGCCTTTTCATGATATTCCCATGTTTCAAAGAAAACTACAACGACTCCTCGGCCTGCAGCCTCATCCGCTCGCGTTTTTTTTCGAAGCCTCCAATCCGGGCGATCAGGTAATAGAGGGCCGGGTAGAGGAAGACCCCGACAAGGGTCGTAACGACCATTCCTCCCACCAAAGCCACCCCCATCACATGGCGAGCCGTGGAGTAGACTCCATGGGCGAAAATCAGCGGCATCACCCCCAGCACAAAGGCAAAGGCGGTCATCAGAATCGGACGAAGACGCAGGTGGGCTGCCCCCAGGGCCGCCTCTTCGAGCGGCAACCCCTGCTCGAAGAAGAGTCTGTCGGCATACTCGGCCACCAAAATTGCATTCTTGGCCGAGAGCCCGATGAGCATCACGAGCGAAATCTGCAAATAGACATCGTTCACCAGCAAGGGCGAGAAGCGGTGGGCCACCACCATAAAGAGCAATGCACCGAAGACAGCAAGAGGCACACTCAGGAGAATGGCCATAGGCAGCCCCCAAGAGTTGTAAAGAGCGGCCAAGGTCAGGAAGACAAAGAGCAGGGCCAGGAGATAAACCCATGCCTCCGAGCGTGAAGCCTCGCGCTCCTGATACGAAATACCGCTCCAGGAGAAGCCAACCTCCTTCGGAAGGCTCTTCGCGGCCGATGCTTCAATCAACGCCATCACTTCGCCGCTCGATCTTCCCTCGGCCGGAGTGATGTTGAGCGAAATGGAGCGGTAGCCATTGAATCGAGTAACGAAATCGGGGCCCGCCGTATCCTCCACGCGAACAAACTGCGAAAGGGGGATCGTCTCGCTATTGCGCCCCGCAATGAAATACCCCTCGAGCGATCGCGCATCGGCACGGTAGGCGGGATCGGCCTGTAAATAGGTCTGGTAGAGACGACCGAAGCGGCTGAAATTATTCAGATAACTTCCTCCAAGCAGGGTAGCGATCTCCCCGTAGAGATCCCCCAAATCGACCCCCAGGGCGAGAGCCTGCTCTTTGTCGATCTGCAGGCGGCGTCGCGGCACCCCTCCATTGTATTGGGTCGTCACCGAGGCCACTTCGGGTAGCTTTTCCAACTCGGCCATCCATTGACGGGTCTGCTGCTCCAAATAATCGCCCCACACACCGGCCAAATCCTGCACCTCGAGCGAGATACCCGAAGCCACCCCAAGCCCCGGAATCGAGGGCGGAACAACGGCATAACACTGCGCCTCGGGGATCGCAACAAAGAGCATCCCGTTGAGGTGATCCGCAAGTTCCATGGCCGAGAGTTTTCTATCTTTGAAGTCGGTAAGCGATACGAAAAGCACCCCGCTGTCGGTCGATGCCACACCGGCCATCAGGTTGAAACCCGCAGCATAGGAGGCCGCCTGAACCTCTGGCAACGAAGAGACCACCTCTTCGACATGGGCCATCGCGCGGTGTGTTCCCTCGAGCGATGTGGCATCGGGGGTCTCGACCATCACCATCAGATAACCCTGATCCTCCTCGGGAAGAAATCCCGTGGGAAGCATCCGCCACAGCACAAAGATTCCGACAGCGACAACGCCCACCGCCACCAACGCTCTCCCTGCCCGTTGCAAGAGGGCTTTCGAGAGGTGGTCATACTGCTCCATGCGCCGATCAAACCAACGGTTAAAGCGAAAGAAGAATCCATGTTCAGGTGCCTTGTGCGGCCGAAGCAACAGGGCACAGAGGGCCGGCGAAAGGGTAAGGGCATTGAAGGCCGAGAAGGCAACCGAAACGGCGATCGTAATGGAGAACTGCTGAAACAGCAACCCCGTAACCCCTCCCGTAAAGGAGACCGGAACAAAGACCGCCAACAGCACCACGGTGGTAGCGACAATGGGCGACGAAACCCTTCGCATCGCCTCCACAGCCGCCTTGCGAGGCGACATCCCCGCCTCCAAATTAAGTTGCACGGCCTCGACCACCACAATGGCATCGTCTACGACCAACCCAATGGCCAGCACCAAACCCAAGAGCGAGATGATGTTGATCGAAAATCCCAAGAGCGGAAAGAGGGCGAAACTTCCAACCAACGAGACGGGAATGGCGATCAGCGGAATGAGCGTAGCACGCCAATCCTGCAAAAAGAGGTAGATAATGGCAACAACAAGGAAGAGCGCGACGACCAACGTAACGAAAATATCCTCGACACCGGCACGGATGCTCGATGTGGAGTCGACCATCGTGGCGTAATCGATCCCGTCGTAGAAATCCTCTCGGAGCCGTTGCATGGTCTGCTCCACGGCCTGTCCCACCTCCACGGCATTGCTCCCGGGCTGCTGATAGACCACGACCAAGGCGGCCGGGTTGCCTTCGTAGGCCGACGACGAGCCATAACTTTGGGCCCCAAGCTCCACCGTGGCCACATCCCCCAAACGGACTTGTTCTCCGGTGGGGAGCTCCTTGAGCAGGATTTGGGCAAAGGCCTCGGGGGTAGCAATCTGCGGAGGCATCACCACCGAATAGGTAAAGGTCGTCTGATCGGAGGAGGGGGCGGCACCGAACTTTCCGGCAGGGTAGATCCCACTCTGCGAACTTACGGCCTGGGCCACCTGATCGACCGTGATTTCGTAATAATTAAGCACATCGGGGCGCAGCCAAATACGCATGGCATATTCACCGGCACCCATCACCTGAACCTTCCCCACGCCATCCACCTTCAGAAGCTCGTCTTGGATATGGAGGTAGGCGTAGTTGGCCAAAAATGCATCGTTGTAGCGGCCATCGCTGTAGAGGGCATAGACCAAAAGGAATCCCGACATGGTCTTTTGGGTCGTGACCCCCTGACGGGTCACCGAAGCAGGGAGGTTGGGCGAGGCCTCGGCCACACGATTTTGGGTAAAGACAGCATCCAGGTCGGAGTCCGATCCGATCGCAAAGGTTACCTCAAGCGACATAGAACCATCGGAGGCACTCGTAGACTGCATGTAGAGCATATCGCTCACTCCCATCACCTGTTGCTGGACGGGGGTAGCCACCGCCTCGTCTACCGTCTGGGCATCGGCTCCCGGATAGGAGGCCGCCACCTCCACCACCGGTGGAGTGATATCGGGATACTGCTCAATCGAGAGATTTTCGATCGCCACCAGGCCCAGCAGGAGCATCGCCACAGCCAAAGCCATAGCAAAAACCGGTCGCAAGATAAAGAAACGCCCCATAGTCTTGTCCTATTTATAGTGAATTTTCATCCCGTTTCGCACCTTCTGCAGGCCGGTAAGCAAGACACGTTCTCCCGGCTCCAGACCCGACTCGATGCACCACGCATCGCCCTGCGTATCGCCCACCTGCACCTCGCGGTAGCGCACCGTACTGTCGGAGGCGACGACCCACACCGAGCAGATCCCTTGTGCCTGCACAACCGCCTTTTGGGGGAGCAAAACCCGCGGAACACCAGCCCCCAACAAGGCCTTCACCCGCGCAAACTGCCCCTCTCGGAGCAGACGATCCGGATTGGGGAAATCGACCGAAAAGAGCAAGGTTCCCTCCGACGAAGAGACATCCTTATGCGTATAGCCATAGCGACCCGCATAGGGGTAGAGCGACCCATCGGAGAGATAGAGATGCATCTCTCGGACAAAGTCGCTGTTTTCCTCCGGATTGCCTCCGCCAAGGGCCAGGTATTCACGCATCGGGAGGGCCAAATCCACCGAAAGGGTATCGAGATTCGAGATCGTTGTCAGCACCTGAAACTTCGTGCCGGGCCCTACATAGTCGCCGGCGTGTGCCTCCGAGGAGGCCACAATGCCGTCAATGGGGGAGAGGATGCGCGTATAACCCTCCTCAAGTTGAGCCGAGCGCAACGATTGTTCTGCCGACTTAACCGCTGCCTCGGCTGCGCTGTATTGCGCCCGATACTGATCGAGTTGCGTTTGACTGATGGCCTCGATGCGAGCCAAGGGCACTGCTCGTTCGTAGTTGTTCCGAGCCTCGAGAAGTTGGGCACGCGCCGACTCAAGTTGAGCCTGTGCAGCCAATCGAGAGGTGCTAAAGGGCGAAGCATCGAGCGTAAAGAGAGGGGCTCCACGCTTCACGGAGGCTCCATTTTGGTAGTGTTTTTTCACAAGCCAGGCATTGACCCGCGGTTTGATAACGGCCGAATAGTTGGCCTGTAGGCTGCCAATAAACTCGCGCTCGACGGGTAGCGTATCAAGCCCCGCCACAGTTGTTTGCACCGTAAGAATCGGCATGGATTGGGCCTCTTTTTTAGAACTTTTGCAAGCCGCAAGGAGCAAGAGCAAAAGAAGCAAGCACGAAGGAGAAAATCTGCGCATAGGTATAATTTTAGTCCTCGAAAGAGGCAAAAAACATACCCAACACCCCCAAAAATAGGGATTTGGAGGAAAAAATTACAGATTTTTTGAGCAAAAAACTCGTTCGATCTTTTTTTTTATTTATATTTGCAGAAACTAAACCTCAAAATTTTGAATACTATGAAAGAATTGGTAGAAAAGATCCAGGCTGAGTACGCGAACTTCGCAGTAAATGCAGAGGCTCAGGTAACGAAGAACAACAAGGCTGCCGGCACCCGCGCTCGCAAGGCTGCTCTCGAGCTCTCGAAGCTGATGAAGGAGTTCCGCAAGGTATCGGTGGAGGCTTCCAAATAAGGTTGGCCTTTTCACAAAAAAACTCACCTTTTTCGGGTGAGTTTTTTTATTGCCGTTCCGAGCACTATTTCACCTGAATAGCGCGCTTCTCGAACTCCTCGAAGTCGCGCTTCTTCAACCCCACCGAAGAGTAGGGTACCGCCTTGTTGTGGTCGCTCAGGTAGTAACGCGGCCGGCCGAAATCGAAGGCCGGATAGACGAGCGACACGTCGCGATCCAGGTAGGGACTTCGAATCGAAGCAATATCGGCCATCGTGTGAAAGAGCGAGTGGGTAGTGGCCGGAGCCATCACATTGCCGCGAGCCGACTCGGCTTTCCAGGGGAATAACTCCTCATAGCGAGGCGAGAACCAAGCCAGCGAAGCGACATGCAACTGCCAATAGGTAACCGTAGGCGAGGCGTGAAGGAAACGCCCTCTTCGGTCGTCGAAGAGATCCTCCCCGTGATCCGAACAATAGAGCATGGCCGTACAGCACCCTTCGAGCGAACGCAGGTAGTCGATCACCGACCCCAGGAAATAATCCGTATAGAGGATCGAGTTGTCGTAGGTGTTGCCGATTACCTCGCTCTGTTTCGGTGAGATGGCCACATCGGCTTCGGGGGTGAAGCGGGCAAAGTCGCGACTGTAACGCTGATAGTAGCTGAAGTGCGAGCCATAGGTGTGGAGAATGATCATCAGTTTTTGGGCCGAAGAGCTCTCCACCACCTCACGCAACTTCTCCAACAATCGCATATCCATGCGCTCCTTCTCTTCGTAGTACAGGAAGTCGGCATCGGCCACCAATTTATCGACCATCGCCTTCTGCGGAGCCTGGTTCGAGATGAGCCAGGTCTCGAATCCCACCTCGTTGAAGAGGGCAGGGAGTCCCTTTCTCAAAAAGAGTTCGTCGTGCTGATGGGTATCGATCGAGGAGAGCATCATCGGAACACTCTTGTGGGTCGTATTGCTCTGCGTGAGGAGGTTGTGGAAAACCACCACATCCTCCATCTGTGCAAGTCGGGGAGTGGTCTCACACTCGTAGCCATAGAGCTGCCAATTGGCGGCACGCGAAGCCTCCCCGATGACATAGAGGTAGATCTCTCGTTCGTCGGGCTCCTGGGCACGCGTGGCCTCGTAGGAGAAGCCTTCGGAACTCTGCTCGTAGTGCAACATCCGCAGGTGCTCCGTAATGGAGAGTTTCAAGTTGTAGATCACATTGATCGGAAAGACATCGTTCTTGAGTACCGACTCATCGCCCGAGAGTTTGCGGGCCGGAACGATCATCATCACACCGAGAGCAAGGATCACCGCTCCCGGGTAACCGATCCAACGACGCGCCATGAGCGGAATGTGGCGTTTCTGACGAATCTCCACCGTGGCCATCCAAAGCATCGGCACATAGAGCAGAATATCGAGCAAGACGGCCGGCCAGATGTTTCCCAACAACTCACCCGCCTCCGAGGGGTTGGTCGTCAGCAGGTTGGTAAACATATCGGTGGCGATGATCGAGTTGCCAAACAGGTACAAGAGCGGCAACTGAAACGCCCCGAAAAAGATAAAGGGGAACGAGAGCCAGATCGTAATGCCCGAACGGCGCAGCAAGACACTCCAAGTCATGTAGAAACCCAACGGAAGGATCAACCCCACAGCACGCGACCAAGGGTTGTAGGGCTCCGTGATAGCCAACACCAAGTTCGGCAGCATCATGACCCCAATATAGAAATAGGCCAACAACGCGCTGGGTAACTTTCGGTTGAAGTATCTTTTATAGAGTTCGTGAAACATGGTGTCCTGCGCCTAATTGGCTAAAATGCCTCGTTAATCTGTACGATAAATCCGGTCGAGTCCTTACCTACGCCGAAATCGAAGCGGATGTTTACTCGCTTCTTAAACTCCCAACGCAGACCAAGGCCCACCTCGGGCAGAATCTGCGACCAAGAGAACGAACGCTCGTTCATCCACGAATCCTCGTAGGGGCCTATGCCCGAGAAGACCGTACCGGCACCGCCCCACACCGCACAACTGATGCGTCGCCAGATGCGCTGACGCAACTCCACCTGCGCCGTGATCATATTCAGATCCGTATAACGACCTTCGTAGTAACTACGCATGCGAAAATCGCCTCCCATACGCGCCATAAAAGGCCACGGGGTATCCTTGCTATTAAACTCTCCGTGGGCCTCCATGGCCAACACGCCACTGGACCAAAGGCGCTGATAGCCCGAAATCGTAAAGTCGAACTTCCAGAGCGTTTCGCTCACCGTACCCAACCCCTTGGGAAGGATCATGGCACCGGCCTTGATATAGACCCCCTTGTAGGCATTGGGGGCAAAATCGCGCGTGTCGTACTGAGCCACCACCCCCAGGCCGGTCGAGAGATACTCCTGGCGCATGCCATAGAGGTAGTCCCGCTCGAGCGACATTCCCTCGGGCACATGGCGATCGAAGTTCTTTCCCTTGATGTAGTGCAGGCGCAAATCGGCTCCTACATAGAACCCTTTGGCCACCAAGTGGAGGTAGGTGGCCTCCACACGGGTCAGTTTTTCGGTGTAGTCGATGTGGGGTTTATGGGCTCCGTCGTTGTATCCGACACCCCAATAATCCAGCGGGCGCGAAGCAAACGAGACCCGGTAGGTCAGACGGTTTTTATCGTGTTTGAAGAGGGTGTTTCCACGAATGCCCAAGACATAAAAACCGGTGATCGAGGCCGAACCAAAGAGGGTAACATCCGAGGGCGGAGTGAGCGAGTCGGTGCGATCGGTGCGGTAGAGACCCGCACCCATGACGCCAATCGAGAGTTTCGTATCGCTCGAATAACTCGGGCCACCGATAAAGGTGAAGTCGAGTTTCTTCTCAAAGGTACGATCCACATTGGCCTCGGCAAAGTAGTTCACCACGCGCTTCAGAAATCCCGGTTTCGCGGTCGAATCGGCCGGCTCCACCCCTTCAAGCATTTCCGAATCCATCGGTTCCAGGGGTACATAAGTATAGGTAAGCGTGTCGCTCTCTCGCACCAGGGTCTGACGATCTTGTTGAGCCCAAAGCGGCCCAACCAACCCCAAAAAGAGAAGCAACAACAAAGATTTCTTCATAACAACGCTTGACTAACGATAGGGGGCAATGGCACGGATAAACTCCTTCTTATCCTCCTCCGTATGCTTTCCCTTGTGCATATAGACCAACTCGCCCTCTTTCGAGATCAGCAACATGACAAAGTAGTTGTTACAGTCACCCAATCCCCAGGCCGTCGAGAGGATACGCCCCTTATCGGCCAGAATCGTAGCGCCATTCTTCTTGGTGCGGTTGTTGGCAATCGTACAAGCCAATGAGTTCGGAATCAACGGAGCATCCTTTAGATTCATGACACCGAAGCCATAGATATTTTCACCGGCAGCCAGGTGCTTCTCCTCCATCTCATCGGCGAAGTCCATATCCTGATTGGCATGGTCGGGATCGACATAAAAAATAAGGAGATTCTTCTCGCCCCACATCGGCAAGGAGGCCGGGGCCCCCTTCAAGGTCTCCAACATCAAATTCTCCACCTTCTTCAACTCCTGTGCCTGCATCGAAAGGGAGGCAAGCAACAAGAAACCTAACACAAAAATCTTTTTCATCACTCGCTGTCTAATTTAATCTTCCGAGGTATTTTCTCGAAAAAAGTCGGGGCAAAGGTACAATAATTTTTATAAAATTATTCTCCCTTCAACCCCACAAATTAGCACAATAGTCGCCCATTTGGTCAGCCATTCGCCCTTTTATCCTCCAAATAGGCCAACAGGTTTCGACAACCACACTCCAACAGATCCAACACCAACTCAAAACCTTCGCGTCCCTCGTAGTAGGGATCGGGCACATAGAAGCGATCGGGAAACTCCTCACGCGTAAAGGTCACCATGCGTTCGATACGATCGGCCGCCTCGCGCGATGGGGCCAGGCGATGCAACGCCTCGTAATTATTGTCGTCCATCGCCAGGATGAGGTCAAACTCCTCGAAATCCTCCTCTCTGACGGGACGCGAACGGTGCGTGAGGTGGTAACCACGCGGCTCGGCAGCCCGTCGCATACGCGGATCGGGCAACTCACCCCGATGGCCGGCATAGGTACCCGCCGAGTCGATCTCATAACAGTCGGAGAGCCCCGCCTCTTCAACCAAGCGGTGCATGATACCATCGGCTGCCGGTGATCGACAGATATTTCCCAAACAGACAAAAAGGATGCGTTGTTTCATGGTTTGCTCGCAAATTTAGAAATTAAGCCCCACGTTGACGGTATAGACATTGCGCATCATCGAATTTTTCGAGGCGATCAGGTAGGAGAAATCCACGCGGAAAAAGAGGAAGTGAAGACCCGCACCTACCGAGCCGTAGGAGGGGTAGATCGTCCCCTCTTGGCCGTAGTTGTATCCGGCACGAAATAGCAGAAGCTGCATGAACTCATACTCCACACCCACACCGACTTGCGCTCCCCGTGAATAGCTCGGATTGAAGCAATAGTCCGTATCGGCGGCAAAGAGCAGGCTGTGCGAGTCGTTGATCACCCAATTGAAGCCTACGCCACCCGTCAGTTGAATGGGCAAGAGCGTATCATCCGAACCCGAGAGGTAGGCTCCCAAATTATTGAGTTTGGCTCCCACCAAGAGCGACGACTGTCCAAAGGGGATGCGGCACGAGGCACTCAAATCGGCCGCCAATCCGTTGATCTTGGTCCCCAGGGGATCGGTGCAGTGGATGTAGCGACCCGTGATTGCCACCGAGAAGAGGCGGGCAATGGGGCGCGAATAACCCAGCTCGAACGACATCTCATCGCACCCATTGTAGTGGTAACTGCGCCAACCGGCCTGAATGGCCCCTCCGGTCAGGAACTGATAGTAGGCCGAAAGGGAATAGAACTCGCGCGAGCGTGCCCCCGAGTAGGAGGTCGAGATTTGGAAAGGCGAATTAGCGAAACTCACCAGCGAAGGGTTGTTGAATATCGTATTCGACGAGGAGATGGTCGTTGCTGTTACGCCACCCATGGCCATCGAACGGGCCTCGGGATTGACAATCAGCAGTCCATACTGCGCCCGAGCCGTGAGGGCAAAACCGCCCACCAGGACCAAAAGCAAAAAGAGTCTTTTCATGGCTGTTTTCTATTTTGAAGGCAAATATACGAAAATAATTGGGGATTCACTATTTCCAATTCCTGATAATTTTGTATCTTTGTCCGATCGCTTGCTCTTTGCGCCTTTGCAAACCTTTGATGTTCAGCAGCAGAAACTACTGAGATGAACCTCTCCGAGAAAGCGAACAACGAAGTGAAAACAACCAAAAACTGAAAAATTATGAAACTTTTGGAAGGAAAAGTGGCTGTCGTAACGGGAGCAGCCCGCGGTATTGGTAAGGCCATCGCCCTCAAATTTGCCGAGCAGGGTTGCAATGTGGCCTTTACGGATTTGGTAATCGACGAGAACGGCAAGGCCACCGAGGCCGAGATCGCCGCGCTGGGCGTACAGACCAAGGGCTACGCCTCGAACGCTGCCAACTTCGACGAGACCCACGAGGTCATCAATCAAATCCTTGCCGACTTCGGCCGCATCGACATCCTGGTCAACAACGCCGGTATCACGAAGGACGGCCTGATGATGCGCATGTCGGAGGCCCAGTGGGATGCCGTGTTGAACGTAAACCTCAAGTCGGCCTTCAACTTCATCCACGCCGTAACCCCCATCATGGCGCGCCAAAAGTCGGGTTCGATCATCAACATGTCGTCGGTAGTGGGTGTGAGCGGCAATGCCGGTCAGTGCAACTACTCCGCCTCGAAGGCCGGTATGATTGGTCTGGCCAAGTCGATCGCCAAGGAGATGGGCCCCCGCGGTATTCGCGCCAACGCCATCGCCCCCGGTTTCATCATCACGGAGATGACCGACAAACTCCCCGACGAGGTGAAGGAGGGCTGGTACAAGCAGATTCCTCTGCGTCGCGGTGGCCTGCCGGAGGATGTGGCCAATGTCGCCTTGTTCCTGGCTTCCGACCTCTCGTCCTATGTCAGCGGGCAGACGATCCACTGCTGTGGGGCCATGAACTGCTAATTTTTTCTGATTTTATGCGGTGAATTTTGCACCGCCTGGCTTGGGCCGAATGGGAAATAGAAAACTATGTCCCATCCGGCCCAATCTGCGTTGGCACAAAATTTCCTCGCTTAAAATCGAAAAATCATCGCGATTCTCCCCCC
>CAJGDL010000010.1 GCA_904502075.1 uncultured Alistipes sp. | reverse complement strand
GAAGTGGTGATTCTCGGTGCCGATTACCTGGTAGGTCTCGTGTCCCTTGCCGGCCAGCAGGAGGATGTCGCCCGCTTTGGCCATCAGGGCTGCCGTGCGGATCGCCTCCCCGCGATCGACCAGGCGCAGGTAGCGCGCCGAGGGCTCCAGACCGGCTACCATGTCGTCCAAGATGGCCTCGGGTGACTCGGTGCGGGGATTGTCGGAGGTGAAGATCGCCAACGAGGCATACCTTACGGCTATTTGAGCCATCTCGGGACGCTTCGTGCGGTCGCGATCGCCTCCGCAGCCGCAGAGGACGATCAATTGCTGTTCGGGGCGACGAATCTCCTCGATCGTGCGGATCACATTCTCCAAGGCATCGGGTGTGTGGGCATAGTCGACGATGGCCACCGTGCCATCGGGGGCGTAGACCGTCTCGAAGCGGCCGCTCACGGAGTCGAGCGTACTCATCAGGCGCAGCACCTCCTCCTTGTCGGCCCCCAAGAGGAGTGCCGTGGCATAGATCGTCAGGAGGTTGTAGGCGTTGAATCGCCCGAGCTGACGGAGCCATACCTCGCGTCCGTCGAGTTGCAGAAGCATGCCGTCGAGTTGCATCTCGATGATCTTGCAACGGAAGTCGGCCATCGAGCGCAGCGACAGGGTTTGCACGCGGGCTGCTGTGTTTTGTACCATCACGCTTCCGTTCTTGTCATCCACATTGACCAGGGCGAAGGCCTCCTTGGGGAGCGAGTCGAAGAAGGATTTCTTGACCCGCAGGTACTCGGCAAAGGTCTTGTGGTAGTCCAGGTGGTCGTGGGTGAGGTTGGTGAAGAGACCACCCGCAAAGGTGAGCCCCGCCACGCGGTGTTGGGCGATGGCGTGGGACGATACCTCCATGAAGCAGTAGTCGCAGCCGGCATCGACCATCTCGCGTAACATAGCGTTCAGACGCAGGGTGTCGGGCGTGGTGTGGGTCGAGGGGATTTCGCGCTCCCCCACCCGATAGACCACCGTCGAGATCAACCCTGTGCGGTAGCCCAACTTCTTGAAGAGGTCGGCCAGCAGGGTGGCGGTTGTGGTCTTGCCGTTGGTGCCGGTTACGCCCACCAATTTCAACTCCCGCGAGGGGTTGTCGTAGTAGTTGGAGGCGATCTGTGCCATGGCGAGGTTGGTATCCTCGACCACCACATAACTCACCCCTTCTGCCAACGGCTCGGGTAGTCGCTGGCAAAGGATGGTGCGGGCCCCCGCCTCCAACGCCTTCGGGATGTAGTCGTGGCCGTCGCTTGCCGTGCCCACCACGGCAAAGAAGCAGTCGCCCTCGCCCACGCGGCGCGAGTCGTAGACCAATTCGTTTACCGGTTGCTCCTTCGGGCCCTCAAACTGCAGGTAGGAAACCCCGCGAAGCAATGTGTTCAAACTCTTCATTATCTTCTTTTTGTTTCTATTTTCTTGCTCAACTATTTCAGTGTGATCGAGGCGGTTGTGCCGCGTTTGAGCGGTGTTCCGGCCTCGGGTGATTGGCGCACCACCGCCCCCTTGCCCGAGAAGCTCACCTTCAGTCCGTGGCTCTCCAGCAGGAAGAGGGCATCCTTCAGCCCCATCCCTCGCACATCGGGTACGCGGTCGGCTGTGAGGGCCGAGGGGACGATGCGCTGCTCCGTGCTGTCGTTTAGGATGCGTCCCCATCCCTCGCGAGGAACGCGCTCCAGGGCTCCGTCGTAGCGGTCGTTCACCTTGCGAACGGCCCCCAGGTCGCCTCCCTTGATCTCCCGTGGGGTGTGATGAGCCCCTTCGGGAACATGGCTCCGGAAATCGGGGTGGCGTGTCGAGAGGTAGCCTACCAACTGCTGCACCACGGGGCCCGCCAGCCCTGCACCGTAGATCGTGGTGCCGCGTCCGCGCTGGGTGAAGAGCGAGGTGAGCACCGTGTAACGGGGGTTATCGGCCGGCAGATAGGCGACCATCGTGCCCAGGTAGTAGCCGTCCGAGTAGCGAATGCCCCCTTGGGCAAACTTCGCCGTGCCGGTCTTGGCAGCCACCCGATAACGGGTGGTGTCGCCCAAGTAGTATTTGGCCGTACCGCTCAAGACCACCTCTTCAAGACACTCGCGCACTTTGCGCAGCGACTCCTTGGAGCAGATCTCCTCCACCAGGACCCGTTTTTCGAAGCGTTCCAGCACCTTGTCGCCGCGACGAATTTCGCGCACGAGTTGTGGGGCGACCATCTCACCCTCGTTGGCAATGGCGTTGTAGAGGGTGGCGATCTGTAGCGGCGTGAGCTCGATGGCATAGCCGTAGCCGAGGTTGGGCAGGGTAACGTGCGGATACCACAACTTAGTGCCCGGCTCGGGTAGCAGCGGCGTGCGCTCTCCCAGGGCCTCCAACCCCATCGGACGATCCAGGTGGAGGTGCTTCAGGAAGTCGACATAGCGTTGCGGATCCTCCTTGTAGGCCTCGTAGATCGCCTTGGCGTAGAAGACGTTGAGCGACTGGGCGGTGGCGGTCTTCAGATCCACCTCCGAGTAGCCGCTGTGGGCATCCTGCACCTCGGCCTTGCCTACCTTGACACGCTTGCCGTCCTCCGAGTCGTAGCGCAGCGAGAGGTCGGCTCCGCAATCCTCCACCAGGGCAAGCAGCGCGGCCGCCTTGAAGGTCGATCCGGGCTCCATGCGGCGGCTCAGGGCGTAGTTTTCCAACTCTCCGTAGGAGCCGTCCGACCGTCTTCCCAAGTTGGCCAGGGCGAGGATCTCCCCCGTTTGACACTCCATGACGATCGAGGTGCCCCACAGGGCATTCTGCTGCTGCAGTTGGCGGCGCAGGGCTTTGTCGGCCACATCCTGCACATCGGAGGCGAGGGTGGTTACTACATCGGCTCCGTCTTCGGGGTCGATGTTGCCCGCGTGGCCGGCCACACGACCCGAGAAGCCGTGGGCAATGCGCTGTCGCCACTCGATGCCATCTTTGCCGGCCAATTGGTCGCGGTAGAGGGCCTCGATACCATACTCGCCCTGCTCGTCGAGACGACCGATCGTGCGACGCGCCAACTCCCCTTGCGGGTAGATGCGCTCATCGGACTGCTCCAGCCGATAGACCATCCCGAGGTTCCAATTCAGGATCGGAAACTTCTTGATCTCCTGCCACTCCGTGTAGTCCACTTCGCGCGGAAGGATCTTGACGGGGCGCGTATCGCGCAGCGTGTCGTAGAGTTTACGCGTGGTCTTCTCTTCGCCCTTCATGCGGTCGATGAGCCGTCCGAGCCAGGTGGTGGAGTTGTAGTAGGTGGTATCCTTGCGGTAGACCAATCGGTAGTGCTTGGCGTGGGATTCGCGCAACAGGCGGCGGTAGTCGGCTGCCGAGCGATCCTTGAAGTGGAGGGCCAGCAACTTGGCCAACGAGTCGCTCTGTTCGTGGAAGAGTTCCAGCGAGTCGAACCCTTCGGCCGCCATGTCGAACTCCACGCGGTAGCGGAAGATCGAGGTGGCCAGGGCTTCGCCATCGCGCGAGAGGATGTTGCCTCGTCGTGCCCGCACCCGCTCTTCGCGGAAGATGCGATGCTCCATGCGTTCGGCATTGACCTTCACCTCGCGGCTGAAGAGCTGCACCCAGACGAGGCGTCCGAAGATGACTACACCCAGGAGGATAAAGAGGGTGTAGAGCATGCGTACACGCAAGAGGATATCGCCCTTGATCTTCGACTTCTGTTCCTGCTCCATCTCGCTTATTCGATTATGCGGTTACTCTCGATCGGGTCCTCCAACGGGATGCCGCGTCGCCGAAGCTCCTCGACCACGGCCGAGTGGCTCGTCAGACGGCTGCGCTCCTCTTTCAGGCGTAGAGCACGCTCGCGCAAGAGCTGCACCTCGCGCTCCGTATGCGAGAGCTTCATGTCGAGTCTCAACGACCAGAAGATCACCACGATGCTGAGCAGAAAGACCCCGGCAATGAGCAGCGGGTAGCGGTAGTGTACCGTCAGCCACTCCTGGCGCAGGATGTTTCCGGTGATGAGTCCGCGCAGCGGATTTTTCGACTTTTGTCGTTCGCGCTCCGTCAGGGCCTCTTGCCGGGCACGCTGCTCGGCCTCCTCGGCCTCTTCGGCGGCCATCTCCTCTTGGGCCTCTCCCCGTTGCACACGTCGCACCTCACGCCGAATACGGCGTGCCAACTCCTCCTCCTGCTGTTGGCGTAGGAGTTCGGCTTCGCTGGTGGGGTTGAGGTCGGTGTCGTGTTGCATGGCCATGGGGTGGGTTATAACTTGATTGCGGCGCGCAGTTTGGCCGAGCGCGAGCGGGGATTTCGGTTCAGCTCCTCCTGTGAGGGGACCACCGCCTTGCGGGTGACGAGTTCAAAGGGGGTGGTCGAGCGACCGAAGAAATCCTTCTCGATCTGCCCCTCGAAATTGCCGCTCTTGAGGAAATTCTTCACCAACCGATCCTCCAACGAGTGGTAGGAAATCACCACCAGGCGACCTCCCGGGCGGAGCATCTTCAGGCTCTGCTCGAGGGCCATCTTCAGCGCCTCCATCTCGCCATTCACCTCGATGCGCAGGGCTTGAAACAGTTTGGTCAGGAATTTTGACTCGTTCTTTTTTGGGGTGCAGGGGGCTACGGCGGCCACCAGGTCGGCCGTGGTCTGGATCGGCTGCTCTTTGCGGGCCCGCTCGATGCAGTTGGCTACCTTCCACGGGGTCTCCAACTCACCCCAATCTCCCAGGATGCGGGTCAGGGCCTCATGGTCGTATTGGTTCACCACCTCGGCGGCTGTGAGCCGTCCGCGCTGGTTCATGCGCATGTCGAGGGTCGCCTCTCCGCGAAACGAGAAGCCACGCTCGGTGGCATCGAAGTGGTGCGACGAAACCCCCAAGTCGGCCAGGATGCCATCGACCTGCTCCACCCCGCGATAGCGCAACTGACCGCGCAAGAATCGGAAGTTGCTCGCCACATAGTGAAAACGCGGATCATCGGGGGCGTTGGCCTCCGTATCGCGGTCTTGGTCGAAGCTGAACAGGCGCCCTTCGAGGCCCAGCCCCTCGAGGATGCGGCGCGAGTGGCCGCCTCCGCCGAAAGTGAGGTCGGCGTAGGTGCCCGCAGGCTGCAAGTCGAGCAACGAGATCGACTCTTCGAGCAGTACCGGAGTATGGTATGGAGTTGTCATGCGACTCTTTTCTTAAATTTGGGCGTAAAGTTAGTCAATTTATGGGAATTTTTCCCTATATTTGTTCCAAATATATTTTTTCCAACAAAATTCGATATGGCACAAATAGACATCGATGCGGTGTTGAAATCGAAGGCTCCGAAGGCCTCTCGCTACATTCCGCGTTTTTTGGTGAACTACCTGAAGCGTCTCCTTCATGTGAAGGAGATCAACGAGGTGATCGCTCGCCATTGGGATTCGGATCCGCAGACCTTCATCCATGCCGCCTTCGAGAAATTGGGGGTGAGCTACTCGGTGGAGGGGCTCGACCGACTGCCGCGCGACGGCCGTTACCTCTTCGCCTCGAACCACCCGTTCGGGGGGATGGACGGCATGATGTTGGCCGATAAACTGATTGACCATTTCGGAGATGCGCGGGTGATTGTGAACGATCTGTTGATGCATATCGAGCCGCTGCGCCCCCTTTGGGTGCCGGTCAACAAGCACGGAGCGCAGAGTGCGGAGTATGCCCGCCGGTTCGACGAGGTGCTCTATGGCGAATTGCCAGTGCTGACCTTCCCTGCGGGGTTGTGCTCGCGCCGCAAACGCGGTGTGGTGAGCGATACTCCGTGGAAGACCAACTTTGTGAAGAAGGCCCATGCCACTCACCGCGAGGTGGTTCCCGTCTTTGTGGAGGGGACCCTCTCGAACCGCTTCTATTCGCTCTCAAACCTCCGCACCGCGCTGGGGGTAAAGTTCAACATCGAGATGCTCTTCCTCTCGGACGAGATGTTTCGACAGGGGGGTCGCCACTTCCGAATCCGCTTTGGAGATCCGATTCCGTTGAGCGACCTGCATGCCGTGGGGTCGATTCGCGAGCAGAGCGAATATATCCGCACGAAGGTCTACGAATTGGGATCTTCGCTGTAAGTATTTTGTGGTATTTTGATCTTGAAGAGGGTTTGAAGGGGGTCGAATTCTCCTTTTTCTCTCTTTTTTTCGTATATTTGCCCTTGTTAAAGATGTTAGGTGATGAAGCGACTAATCGAACCCCTACCCCGCGAAGAGTTGCTCCGAGAATTGACTCCGGAGCGCAAGATTCGTGATACGAAGAAGGCGGGAAATGAGATCTATATCTTCGAGGCGGGCGACTGCCCGGCCCTGATGCGCGAGGTGGGTCGCCTGCGCGAGGAGGCCTTCCGTGCAGCCGGGGGCGGAACGGGCGAGGAGGTCGATATCGATGCCGAAGATCTGAATCCGGCGGGCTACAGCCAACTCATTGTCTGGGATCCCTCGGCCCAGGAGATCGTGGGAGGCTATCGCTTCATCGTCTGCGAGTCGTGCGCACCCGAATGCCTCTCCACCGAGCACTACTTCCGCTTCAGCGACCGTTTCCGCAAGCGTTTCTTGCCCCACACGATCGAGCTAGGTCGCTCTTTTGTCCAGGTGCAGTACCAGGCGCGCCGTAATCCGAAGAGTCTCTATGCGCTCGACAACCTGTGGGACGGTCTGGGGGCCTTGGTGGTCTTGAACCCCAAGGTTCGCTACCTCTTCGGCAAGGTGACGATGTACCCCTCCTACCACCGCGAGGCGCGCGCCATCCTCTTTCACTTTCTGGAGCACTACTTTGCCGACCGTGAGGCCCTGATGCAGGGAATCTCTCCGCTGCCCCCCTACGAGGGCACACTTCCCGAGAATCTCTTTCCGGCCGAGACCTATGAGGAGAACCACCGCCTTTTGGTGCAGTACCTGCGCGATCGCGGCGAGGGCATTCCGCCGTTGGTCCACCTCTACATGAATCTTTCGCCCACGATGCGCCTCTTCGATACGGTGATCAACGACGATTTCGGCGCGGTGGAGGAGACCGGTATTCTCATCACGATCAAGGATATCTACCCCGAGAAGCGACTGCGCTACACCCGTTGGGAGGGGTGGCGTCGCGATCTGCGTCAGCGACGCGAAGCCTTTGCCTCTCGCAAAAAGCGTTAGATTTTTCCCTCGAAAATCGGACGAATCGAACGGTTGGGAGTCGGATGAGTGGAATTAAATTCCCTGCATCCGACTCCTAATTCCTAATTCTTTTGTATCTTTGTCGCGCTTTAGTCTCGAGATGAAACAGAAGAGTGTTGTAACCCCGCTTTCGCTTGGTACCGATCGATTGGCCACGCTCCTGGTGCGCTATGCCATTCCTTCGATCATTGCCATGACCTCCACGTCGTTGTATAACATCATCGACAGCATCTTTATTGGCCACGGAGTGGGAGCCATGGCCATCTCGGGATTGGCCCTCACCATGCCGCTGATGAACCTCTCGTCGGCCTTTGGTGCCATGGTGGGCATCGGTGCTGCGGCCATCATCTCGATCCGCCTGGGCGAAGGAAATCGGGCGGCGGCCGAGAAGACCCTGGGCAATGTGGTGCTCCTGAACTCGATCATCGGCCTGGTGATGATGGTCATAAGCATCCTCTTTCTGGACCCCATCCTCTACTTCTTTGGAGCCAGTGAGCAGACCCTCCCTTATGCCCGCGATTTCATGCAGATCATCCTCGCCGGTTCGGTCATCACCCACATGTTTTTGGGGCTCAATGAGGTGTTGCGTGCCTCGGGCTATCCCCAAAAGGCGATGTTCTTCATGCTCACCTCCGTCGCCATCAATTGTACGCTTAACCCCCTCTTTATCTTTGTCTTCGGGTGGGGAATCCGGGGCTCGGCCTTGGCGACGGTGATTGCCCAATCGGTGGCTCTTTCGCTCTCGCTTCGCCACTTCTCGCGCGAGGACTCGTTCCTGCATTTCAAGCGCGGAATTTTCCGTCTGAGGCGGAAGATTGTCTCCGGCATACTTTCGATCGGAACGGCCCCCTTTCTGCTACACCTCTGCGCTTCGGTGGTGGTGATCTTTGTCAATAAGGCGCTGCAACTCCATGGCGGCGACCTCTATATCGGAGCCTATGGCGTGATCAATCGCGTGGTGATGCTCTTCATCATGGTGGTCTCGGGTCTGAATCAGGGCATGCAGCCCATCGTGGGCTACAACTACGGAGCCAAGCAGTATTTGCGTGTGATGAAGACCCTCTTTATGACCATCTTCTGCGCCACCTGTGTTACTACGGCGGGGTTCCTGATCGGGGAACTTTTCCCGCGTCAAGTGGCCCTGCTCTTTGTGGGAGAGGGCGATCTCGACTCGACACAACTCATTGAGGCGGTCTGCGAGGGGTTGCGTATCGTCGTGGTCTTCTTCCCGATCGTAGGTTTCCAGATCGTAACGAGCAACTTCTTCCAATACATCGGGAAGCCGAAGCGTGCCATCCTGCTCTCGATGACCCGCCAAATGCTCTTTCTGGTGCCGTTGCTTATCCTGCTGCCCTCGCACTATGGTACGCTGGGAGTGTGGTGGTCGATGCCCATTGCCGACTGTGCCGCCACCTTGCTGGCCGCGTTGCTCCTCTTTCAGCAGATTCGATGGTTTAGAAAAGCGATGGCCCATTAGGGGCCGCGAGCCTCTACTTATGAGAACAAAAAAGCGAACCCGAAGGTTCGCTTTTTTTGTGTCAATTGAATCCCTAATGGGCTTCGAGCCAATTCTCGCCGAAGCCCGCCTCGGCAATCAACTTCACCTTCAGGTGGGCGGCGGCCTCCATGGCCTCGACCACGATTTCGCGCACCCGTTCGCGCTCCGAGCGCAGGGTGTCGATCACCAATTCGTCGTGCACTTGCAGGATCATGCGCGATCGAATCCCCTCCTTGCGGAATTGGCGATGTACGGCGATCATGGCGAGTTTCATGATGTCGGCGGCCGATCCCTGAATCGGGGCGTTGATGGCGTTGCGTTCGGCCAGGCCGCGGGCCACGGCATTTTGGGAGGCGATGTCGTTCAGGTAGCGGCGGCGACCGAAGATCGTGGTGACATAGCCCTGCTCCTTGGCTTGTGCCACCGCCTGCTCCATATACTCTTTCACAGCCGGATAAGAGGCAAAGTAGCCTTCGATGAGGGCCTTGGCCTCGGAGCGAGGAATGTCGAGTCGTTGCCCCAGGCCGAAGGCAGAGATGCCGTAGATGATGCCGAAGTTGGCGGTTTTGGCTCGGCGACGCTCATCGGAGTTCACCTCTTCAATCCCCTTGCCAAAGATCTTGGCAGCCGTGGCGGCGTGAATATCCTCGCCCTGCGCAAAGGCCTCCAGCAGCCCCGCATCGCTGCTCAGGTGGGCCATCAGGCGCAACTCCACCTGTGAGTAGTCCACCGAGAGGAGTTCGTGCGCTTGATCGGAGGGGACGAAGGCAGCACGAATGGGCTTGCCCGAGTCGTCGCGAATCGGGATATTTTGTAGGTTGGGGTTGGCCGACGAGAGACGGCCCGTGGCCGTTACGGCTTGGTTGTAGGAGGTGTGGATGCGCCCCGTCTCCTTGTTTACCAGCTGAGGCAACGCCTCGACATAGGTCGAGAGGAGTTTTTTGATGCCTCGGTACTCCAGAATTAGGTCGACGATGCGATGTTTGCGGGCAAAGGTCTGCAGGTACTCTTCTTCGGTCGAGAACTGCTTGGTTTTGGTCATCTTGGGCTTGTCGGTGATCCGCATCTTGGCAAAGAGCAGCTCGCCGAGTTGGCGCGTGGAGTTGATGTTCAAGGTCGGATCCTCGGCGATGGTGCGGATCTCGGCCTCGAGCTCTCCGAGTTTTCGGTTGAGCACCTCGGCATAGGCGGCCAGCGCCTCGGTGTCGATCTTGACCCCCGTCCACTCCATGTCGGCCAACACCTGGATAAGCGGCTCCTCGATCGAGGCGTAGAGATCCGAGAATCCGAGTTCGATGATTTGGGGCATCAGGACCTGCTTGAGTTGCAGGGTGATGTCGGCATCTTCGGCCGCATACTCCGCCACGCGGGCCACGGCCACCTGATCCATGCGCAGTTGGCGGGCCCCCTTGCCGATCAGGGTCTCGATCTCGATGGGGCGGTAACGGAGGTACTTCTCCGCCAAGAAGTTCATGTTGTGGCGCGACTCGGGATCCAGAAGGTAGTGCAGGAGCATCGTGTCGTAGAGCCTTCCCTCGATCTCGATTCCCAAACGACGCAGCACCAGCAGGTCGAACTTGATGTTTTGGCCGATCTTGGTCACCCGTTCGTTCGCAAAGAGCGGGCGCAGAATCTCGATGTAGCGTGCCGTGGTTGCCTCGGCGGGCTCGGCCGTCAGGATTCCGGGTTGCGGGAAGGGAAGGTACCACGCCTCGTGGGGTTTTACGGCCAGCGAGAGACCTACGATGCGATCTTGGAAGGGATCAAGCCCCGTAGTCTCGGTGTCGAAGGCAAACTCCTCGCACTGCATCAGCCGATCCACCACGGCCTGCAACTCCTCGGCGGTTTCGATCAGCGTATAGGTGTGCGGAGTTGTCTGGGCTGTGGCATACTCCTCCGATGCGATTGCCTCCTCGGCCACATCGAGCGGCTGTACGGCGGCTACGGCCGGAGGAATTGGGGCAAAGAGGTCGCCTTGGCCGGCCAAGCGGGCCGCCTTGGCCGCGGCCGATTTCGCACGCGCCATCTCGGCCAATTGGGTCTGGGGGGCCTGGTGTGGCCCCTCGCTCGGCTCCTCCATCGGGGCAAGGTTGTCGAGATCCTGAAGGAAGGCCTTGAAGCCCAACTCGGCAAAGAGTGCTTGCAACTGCTCGAGGTGGGGAGCACACATCCGAAGATCCTCCTCGCGGAACTCGATCGGAACATCCAATCGGATCGTGGTGAGGCTCTTCGCCAGGCGCAACTTATCGCCCCAGGCGCGGATATTCTCTCCCTGCTTGCCCTTTAATTCGTCGGCATGGGCCAACAGATTCTCCACGGGGCCCCACTGCTGAACCAATTTGCAGGCCCCCTTCTCGCCAATACCCGGTACTCCCGGGATGTTGTCCGACGAATCGCCCCACAGGGCCAGGATGTCGCGCACCAACGCAGGCTCTTCGATGCCGTATTTTTCGCAGATGGCAGCTCGATCGACGATCTCCACTCCATCACCCTTCTGCTTGTAGATGTGGCAGTGGTCGCGCACCAACTGTCCGTAGTCTTTGTCGGGCGTTACCATAAAGACCTCGTAACCCGCCTCCACGCCCTTGTGGGCTAACGTGCCGATCACATCGTCGGCCTCAAAATTCTCCACCTCCAAAATCGGAATGCACATCGCCTCCAGTACCCGCTTGACATAGGGCACCGAACGGATGATGTCCTCCGGAGTCTCGGGGCGATTCGCCTTATATTCGGCGAAGAGTTCGCGACGGAAACAGCCCCCCTTCGGGTCGAAGGCGACTCCCAGCAAATCGGGCTTTTCGCGTTTGAGGATGTCGCGCAGGAACTTCACAAAGCCAAAGACCACCGAGGTGTTCATCCCTTGGTGGTTGCGCATCGGACGCCCCATGAAGGCGTAGTAGTATTTGTAGATCAATGCGTAGGCATCGACCAAGAAGAGTTTTCGATTGGGGGTTGCAGCCATAGTGTAAGGATCTCCTTTTTTTGTTGCGAGCTTCTAATTGTCCTCGGCAAACCACTCTCCGTAGGAGGTCTCGGTCTCGTGCAGACGCAGGGCGTGGAGCTTCACCCCTTCGGGCAACTGCCGTTGGATGCGGCGGGCAAACTCGATCAGAAGATTTTCGGTCGTGGGTTGAAAATCGAGCATGACCATTCGCTCGAAGCGGTCGCGCAGTTGGTCGTAGAGGTGGCTGTTTTCGTGGGAGCGGCGTAGCATGAAGGCGTGGTCGAAGGGGTTGACCACCTGCTCGTTTACGATGCGTTTGAGCTCTCCGAAATCCATCACCATCCCGAATTTGGGGCTTCGTTCGTCGCTCTCGGGTTCCCCCTTGATCGTCACGAAGAGTTTATAGGAGTGGCCATGGATCTCGCAACAGGGGCCGTCGTAGCCCTCGATGGCGTGGGCGGCCTCAAATGAGAATTGTTTTGTCAGGCGAATGGTGTGTGCCATCGTGTTGGAGATTAGAGATTAGTCTTTCAGACAATCGACATAGACCTGGCGATGGAGGGTCTCCTTGAGCGAGATGCGCGTCTCGGTGGAGGCGACTCCGGGGATGCTTTGCAGGGTGTTGATTACCTGCATCAGGTGGTCGTTGTCCAAGCAGTAGAGTTTGACGAAGAGGCTGTAGCTGCCCGTGATGAAGTGGCACTCCACAATCTCGGGGATGTTTTGCAGCGCCTCCTGGGTGGCATCCAGATCCTTGGCACTCTCAATGCGAATGCCGATGTAGGCGCAAACATCGAACCCCAGCATGCGGGGGTCTACAATCAAGCGACTGCCGCAGATCACCCCCGATTCGTTCAACTTGCGAATGCGTTGGTGGATGGCCGCCCCCGAGATGCCACAATCGCGAGCGATCTCCAAGAAGGGGGTGCGGGCGTTTTTGATGAGCTGCTTGAGGATCTTTCGATCAATCGCATCCAGTGTCATTTTGTTTGCCATAACCGTAGTAACCTTATAACCTTGTGATTCTCCCTAACGGAATTTAGTATAAAAGAGGGGGTATAGCGGCTATACCCCCTCCGCAAGAATCGTTCAACTCTTACTTAATGATGCCGAGCTCCTTGCCCACCTTCGTGAAGGCGGCAATGCAACGATCCAGCTGCTCGGTGGTGTGGCCGGCCGAAACCTGCACACGGATACGGGCCTGATCCTTCGGAACCACGGGATAGTAGAAGCCCGTTACGAAGATACCCTCCTCCTGCAACTTGGCGGCGAAGTCCTGCGAGAGCTTCGCATCGTAGACCATCACAGCGCAGATAGCCGACTGCGTGGGCTTGATGTCGAAGCCGGCGGCCAGCATACCCTCGCGGAAGTGCTCCACGTTGGCAACCAGGCGGTCGTGCAGCTCGTCGCTCTCCTCCAACATCTTGAACATCTCGATGCTGGCACCTACCACGGCGGGGGGCAGCGAGTTCGAGAAGAGGTAGGGACGCGAACGCTGACGCAGCATGTCGATAATCTCCTTGCGACCCGTCGTGAAGCCACCCACGGCACCACCAAAGGCCTTACCCAGCGTACCGGTGAGAATGTCCACCTGACCGCGCAGGTTGTAGAGCTCCGTGATACCGCGACCCGTCTTGCCCAGCACACCGGCCGAGTGGCACTCGTCCACCATCACCAGGGCATCGTACTTCTCGGCCAGGGCGCAGATCTTGTCCAGCGGAGCGGCGTGGCCGTCCATCGAGAAGACACCGTCGGTAACGATGATGCGGAAACGCTGGGCCTGAGCCTCCTGCAGGCACTTCTCCAGCTCCTCCATGTTGGCGCTGGCGTAGCGATAGCGCACGGCCTTGCACAGGCGCACACCGTCGATGATCGAGGCGTGGTTTAGGGCGTCGCTGATGATGGCATCCTCCTGCGTGAAGAGGGGCTCGAAGACACCGCCGTTGGCATCGAAGCAAGCCGCGTAGAGGATCGTATCCTCCGTGCCGAAGTAGTCCGAAATAGCCTTCTCCAGCACCTTGTGCATATCCTGACATCCGCAGATGAAGCGCACGGACGACATACCGAATCCGCGCTCGTCGATCGCCTTCTTGGCGGCCTCCATCAGGCGGCGGTTGTCCGACAGGCCCAGGTAGTTGTTGGCGCAGAAGTTCAGCACGGGACGACCTCCCACCTGAATCTCGGCACGCTGGTGCGACTCAATAATGCGCTCGGTCTTATAGAGACCGGCAGCCTTGATGTTCTCCAATTCCTGCTGGAGAAACTCTTTCATTTTACCGTACATGGTTTTTTGTTTTATAGGTTTTCGTTTTTTGGGTAAATCGCCTTTCGGGGCTAATAAAGCCCTATTCGCTGTAAAGGTAACAATTTTTTGCGTTCGCTATACCTTTTCGCCCCGATTTTTTTCTTCGGCCTTACAAATTGTTACCGCTTTTGGGGAATGTAGCCGTTCCAGAAGGCGCGGCGTTCGGGGCGGAACCAGCCGTGACAGCCAAAGGGAAGCTCTCCGCCATTGAGTTGCAGGGCCAACTCGGGCTTCAGGTCGAAGGCGAAGCAGCGGGCCTCCTCGGCCGAGGGGTAGTGCCACCCTTCGGGGACAAGGGCCCAAAAGGTATCTTCGTTGTAGAGGGCGTGGGTTTCGCCCAAGAAGCGCTCGATCTCCTTCGCATAGCGCGAGCAGGCGGTCCGAAAGGGGGCGATGCGGCGCAACGAGAGGCCTCCGTTGCCTACGCGATTGAAGAGGTCGCTGCGCAGCACCGTTTGCTTGGGGGTGAGTGCGCGGTGCAACTTCAGGTAGAGGCGTACGGGCCAGCAGCGGTAGATCGGCTTCTCGGGCCAGGGGGCACCGACATAGTCGTAACCGCGGCCACACCACTTGTCGAGTTCGTCGCGAAAGAGCCACACATCGGGTTGGCAGATCAGCAGGTAGTCGTAGTCGGAAAAGAGGTCGTAGAAGGCACCGGAGAGCATCATGCGGTTGTAGCCTGCGATGCCGCAACGGGTGCCGAGCCATGCATCGCTCACGCTCACCAACTCTACACCCGGAAAGCGGCTCTCGATGGCCGAGAAATCGACCCCTTCGGGGACCAAAAAACGCACGGGATAGCGGTTGCCGAGCACCGCGAGGTTATGCTCCACCGAAGCCATCTCCTCGGCTTTCAACTCGCTCTTATAGAGCGGAATAAGTACTATGCAGGTCTTCTTCATGGTTTTAGCGTAGGCCGTATTTCAACCCCTTCAGGAGCAAGGCCCATGAGGAGGCATGGAGGGGATATTTTCCTATGTGGCGAAAGATGGCCTTCACCCCTTCACCCCGCTCATAGAGCCCCATCTTCAGGAGAAACTTGATGAAGTAGGCCTCCGATTTTCGCTCCAAGGTGGCGAGTTGCTCAAGCGTAGGGCTCCAGCCGGCAAAGAGGGGTAGCTCTTCGCGGTGTTTGTCGTGATAGCGTTTCAGTGCCTCGAACCACACCTTCGAAAAGCCCCCTTCGGAGATGTGTTCCACCTCGACGATTTGGCAGACATAGTTGCTCCACCGCCGGGCGATCGAGGTGGTGAAGTCGAGGTCGTAGCCATGGAATCCGGGGAAGGTTGAGGCGTCAAAGGGGCTCTGCTGCCACACCTCGCGGCGCACGAAGAGGCAGAAGCCGTCGAGGCAAACCGAGGGGGAGAACTCCTCGTTGGCCGGGTTGGTCGAGAAGTGGCGGCGCTTGCCCGAGCGGAGGCGCTGGGTGTAGTGCTGTCGCACATCGCTGCTGTTGGCGCTCCATCCCGAGAGCGAGGCCAATTTCGTGTTCGAGCCGGCAAAGCCGATCACACCGCACGACTCCTCGCGGAGCTTTTGGGCGATCCGAGCCCCCCAATGCGGGGTGTGGAAGAGGACATCCTCGTGGACAAAGCAGAGGTAGTCGCCTGTGGCGCGTGCCGCAGCCTCGTTGTAGACGGCGCAGATTCCCTTGCCGGTATTGCGGTTGTCGCAGATCAGCATCTCAAAGGGGCAACCGATGGTGGAGGCGATATTTTGGTGCAACGCCTCGGCCAACTCGGGCTTGATCGAACAGACAATAATCGAAAAGGAGTAATTCATAAGACAAAGATACTACTTTTGTTGCAACTTTTTCCTATCTTTGTCCTCGTAACGCTGGATTTTTTATGCCGAAGACACTTACCCTGCAACTTTCGCCCCGTGAGGCGGCCGACAGCCACACCTATACGACTGTGGCCGCACATCGCTTGGGCCTTCGCGAAGATCAGATTGCCCTGGTGCGCATTCTGAAGCGTTCGGTCGATGCCCGTCAGCGACAGATCAAGGTCAACCTTACGCTGGAGCTCTATGAGGATCACGAGCCCCAGCCGGCTCCGGTTCACTTCGACTACCCCGATGTGCGCCATCGCACCGAGGTGGTGGTTATCGGTGCAGGCCCCGCGGGGTTGTTCGCGGCGTTGCGACTCATCGAGTTGGGCTATCGGCCCATCGTGTTGGAGCGAGGCAAGGATGTCTTGAGCCGTAAGTACGACATTGCCCGCATCAACCGCAACGAGGAGGTCGATCCCGAGTCGAACTACTCGTTTGGCGAGGGGGGTGCCGGCACCTTCTCGGACGGAAAACTCTTCACGCGCTCCAAGAAACGCGGCGACTACAACAAAGCGCTGCAAACCCTGGTCTTTCACGGAGCCGATCCGCGCATCCTCTATGAGGCCCACCCCCATATCGGTACCGACAAACTGCCCCGCATCATGCAAAACATGCGCCGCACGATCGTCGAGGCGGGGGGCGACTACCTCTTCGAGCGCAAGGTAACCGACCTGCGGATCCGCAACGGACGCATCGAGGCGGTGGCCTGCGGTGGCGAGTGGATCGAGGCGGCGGCCGTGGTGCTGGCCACGGGCCACTCGGCGCGCGACATCTACCACCTGCTTCACGATAAGGGGATCCGTCTCGAATCGAAGCCCTTTGCCATGGGGGTGCGCATCGAGCATCCGCAGCAACTCATCGACCAAATTCAATACCACAACCCCGAGGGGCGTGGTGAGTGGCTCCCGGCGGCGGCCTACTCTTTGGTGAGCCAAGAGCAGGGGCGTGGAGTCTACTCCTTCTGTATGTGTCCGGGAGGCTTCATCGTGCCGGCCCTGACCGATGCGAAGCAGTCGGTCGTAAACGGGATGTCGCCCAGCGGTCGCACCTCGCCCTTTGCCAATTCGGGATTGGTGACGGAGGTGCGTCTGAGTGATTTTGACCATTTGCGCAGCGAGTGGGGCGAATTGGCCGGCTTGAAATTCCAGGAGCAGTTCGAGGAGATGGCGCGCTTGCATGGTGGAGAACATCAGATCGCTCCGGCCCAACGGGTGGCCGACTTTGTGAGCGGACGGGCGAGCAAGAGCCTTCCCCGCACCTCCTATATTCCGGGTATCACCCCCTCGCGCCTGGATCAGTGGATGCCCTCGTTCATTGCACAGGGCTTGAGAAGCGGCATTGCCACCTTCGGCCGAAGGATGAAGGGCTTTTTGACCAACGAGGCTTTGGTTATGGGGGTTGAGTCGCGCACCTCGACGCCGGTACGCATCCCGCGCGATCCACAGTCGCTCATGCATCCCGAGGTTTGCGGTTTATTCCCCGCGGGAGAGGGGGCCGGTTATGCCGGAGGCATCATCTCGGCGGCCCTGGATGGCGAACGCATTGCCGAGGCCGTAGAGCACTACATCGCATAGCCACCGCCTTGCTATTCATACAGAGGGAGGGTGTTCAATCTTGTTGAACACCCTCCCTCTATCTTTTAGGCGTGGCACTACTCCTTCTTTTTGGCGAAGAAGAGGTGGAGCAAGAGGTAGTTGGTCGGCACGGCGATCATCAGCACCAGAATCGGAGCCACAAGTTCGGGGATCCCCATCCACAAGAAGGCGTTGAAGAGGCCCATGTGGAGCAGATAGTTTACCAGATGGCTGAAGCCGAAGCCCGCCACCTTGCCCGTCGAGGGACGGCCACGGAAGGTGAAGTAGGTGGTCAGAAAGAAGTTGCAGACCAAGGCGATGCAGTAGCCTGCCGTGTAGGCCACGTTGAGTGGGATCCAAAGCCGCAGCAGGCAGTAGCCTCCGTAGTGGATGGCGGCGGCCGTGCAGCCTACGATCACAAAGCGTACAAACTGCCAAAACTCCTCGCGGGTAAGTCGTTTCATCGGGTTCATGCCTCGATCTTCTTTAGGTTGGTTTCTCCCTCCGTTGTGGGGGCATAGTCGCGTGTCGCCATCTCCCACACCAATTTCAGCCAGATCAGAATGCAGGGCACGGCCTTCAGGGCGTAGGGGAGCACCCAATTTTGGCGCAGGGCGCGTGGGAAGAGATCCGAGGGAGAGAGGCTTGTGAGGATGAAGGCGAAGATCATCAGCGCCACATCCCATCGGGAGCGTTGCCACGGAGCGGCTGTGTACCAAAGCGAGGTTCCGATCAGGGCGATGATGTAGCTACTCGACTCGCTACCCGTGGAGAAGAGAACCACGAAGAGCAACACCGAGGCCAGGAGTGTCTCTCGGAAGGCGGCATGGCGGTACTGCCCAAGGCGCAGATAGGGCAGTGCGAAGAGGATCAGTCCGCTTACGATGAGCCACAGATCGGAGTAGGAGGCCGAGCCCGAGACCTTGCGCACGAAGCCCAGCAACGAGACATTTTGGTAGAGCGAGAAGAGGTTGAGCGACCCCTTTTCGGTGAGGCTGGCGACCCACTCGCCATATTGCGAAATGACATACTCGGGCGATGAGATCACCATCGGAGCCGCAAAGAGCACCGCCGTCCAGCCCAGTCCGGCCAAAATGAAGCGGATCTTACGCTTGGCAAAGAAGAAGAAGGCGAGGCCCACCACGCCGTAGAGTTTGACGAGCATACCGATGACGATGAAGAGGGCGGCCCATCCCTCTTTGCGCCGCTCGATGGCGGTGTAGGTCGCAAGGATCAGGGCTACGGTGGCAACATTGAACTGCTGCATGAAGAGGGCCGTAAGCAACTCGTGGGCGCAGAACCAAATCACAAAGACCTGTTGGTGCTTCTCGACCGGCAGGTTTTTGACAGCCCACAGCAGCAGGGCGGCCAGCCCCACGCACCAGAGGACGAGCCCCAACCCTTCAGGGACCAGGGCAAAGGGGGCTGCGAGGAGACTGAACAGGGGGCCGTAGTGGTTCGTATCGCCGTATTCGGGATAGGAGGCGTAGAGCGACACCCGCTCCCAGGCGTGCCAAAAGGTATACTTGTAAATCAGAAAATTGTTGCAGCGGCCGAGCTTCGTCAGACCGGCGACCAAGCCGATGAGCAGCCACAGCCCACTCATCGTGCGCCAATCGCTCCAAAACGGTCGTCTGAAGAGAGCCGAGAGCGCCTCTTTTCCGTGTTTCAAAGAGTCGTGCATGGCTACTCCTTCTTTTGGGGTTCGTGGTGCATGAAGCGCTCGATGTTGTAGCGCGGGCGATTCTTCACCTCGACATAGATCTTGCCGATGTACTCACCGATCACGCCGATGGCAAGCAGGATGATCGAGCCGATGAACCAGAGCGAAAGCATCATCGAGGTCCAGCCCGGTACCACCGAGTGCACGAAGTAGGAGTAGAGGATGTAGATGGTCATCAACACGCTGACAACCAGGAAGAAGAGCCCGGCACCAATGATCAGTCGAATGGGTCTTACCGAGAAGGAGGTGATTCCGTCCACGGCCAGGTTGAGCATCTTCGAGAGGGTGTATTTCGAGGCTCCGGCTTCGCGCTCCGAGATCACATCGTCCACCGTGGTGGTGCGGTAGCCCAGCAGGGGGACAATTCCGCGGAGGTAGAGGTTGCGCTCCCCGTAGTGCGAGAGCTCCTCCAGGGCGCGACGGCTCATCAGGCGGAAGTCGGCATGGTTGGGGATTGTCTTGAGCCCCATGGAGTTCTGCAAGGCGTAGAACATCTGTGCCGAGGTGCGCTTCAGGAAAGGGTCGGCTTGGCGCGAGACCTTCACCCCATAGACGATGTCGTGCCCCTCTGCAAAGCGGTCGATCATCTCCTCGATCGCCCCGAGGTCGTCCTGCAGGTCGGCATCGATGGTGATCACTGCGTCGCATAGCGTGCGTGCGGTCATCATACCCGCCATGATGGCGTTTTGGTGGCCGACATTGTGTGCGAGGTTGATCCCCGAGAAGTAGTGGTTGCGCTCATGGAGGTCGCAGATGATCTCCCAGGTGTTGTCGCGCGAACCGTCGTTCACAAAGAGAACGAAGCTGTCGGCTTCGATCTTGCCTTTTGCCACCAACTCGTCCAGCAGACGGGTCAATTTTTCGGCCGAAGAGTAGAGCACTTCATGCTCGTTGTAGCAGGGGGATACAATACCTAATCGCATGGCGGTCATTTATTTTTGGAGGGTTGATTCCGAGCGTTTTTTCGCGGCAAAATCGGCATAGGTGCCAAATTGGTGGCCGCGACCTTTGAGGTCGTCGATCAGATCTCCCAGGCGCTTGACCATCTTCCGCCCCGAGTTGTTGCGAATGATGAAGGGCATGCGCAACTCGGGGTGCTCACCGAGTTCGTAAAACTCCCAGGGGTGGAAGTAGATCGAGAGGTGTCCGTCGTGGCGGAGGGTGCGGCGGGCCAGGGCGCGATAGAGCCCCGCCGGCAGGTTGTGGTACGAGAGCCAGAAGAGCGGGAAGCGCACCCAGGGGGTCACCGAAGCCGGAATCTGCAATACCCCCTCCTTCATAAAGGGGGTACGCGGAGTGGAGAGGTGCATGTAGCGACCCGGGATGCAGGTGGGGTTGAGCGAGGAGTTGTAGAGGTAGCCGGCGCGGGCGATCTCGCGCTCATCGACCGGCATCATGCGGGCCTGACGATAGCCCACCACGGGCTTGCCGGTCAAGGCCTCCAGGCGCTCCTTCGAGCGGGCCAGATCCTCCGTTTTGAAGACCCAATGCGAGCACCCGTGCGAGGCGATCTCGTGTCCTTCGCGGGCAATGCGGGCCATCAATTCGGGGGCATGCTCGGCAAAGTCTGCCGTGCAAAAAAAGGTGGCTCGAATGCCGCCCTTTTCGGCCAAGCAGTCCAAGATGCGGGTTGTACCCTCCACCGAGATGGCTACCATCTCATCGAAAGGGAGCTCCACACCATGCTCACGCGGTACATCAAACTCTTCGGTATCGAAACTCAACAGTACCATAATAGCTTCTTTTTTTGGGGGGGGTGAAAAGGAACTAACGCCTAAAAGGACCTCTTTTTATTCGCTCTTTTAGGTTGAGGGGCTGGCTATGTTGATTTTTAGTCAGCCCCTCTGATTTTCAACGATTTATTAGAGGCTCTTCAGCCACTCGGTTACATTCTGCTCGATGCGGTTCAGTACATCGTCGGCCTCGGCCTTGCAGAACTTCTCGCCCGTGATCTGCTCATAGAGCTCCACATAGCGATCCGTGATGCCGCTGACGATCTCGGGGGTCATGTCGGGAACCTGCTGGCCCTCCTGACCTTGGAAGCCGTTGGCCATCAGCCACTCGCGGACAAACTCCTTCGAGAGTTGTTTCTGCTTCTCGCCCTTTGCGAGGCGCTCCTCGTACCCCTCGGCGTAGAAGTAACGCGACGAGTCGGGGGTATGGATCTCGTCCATCAGGTAGATTTGGCCGTTCT
>CAJGDL010000009.1 GCA_904502075.1 uncultured Alistipes sp. | reverse complement strand
TCGCCTCTCTCTTATTGGGTAGTTGATGTGTGATAATTGGGAGGAGACTCCCCAAAATCTCAGGATTTACTCCTCGTCTACCTCCTTCATGTTGTGGTATACATTCACCACATCCTCATCCTCCTCAAGACGATCTACCAGCTTCTCGATATCGGCACGACCCTCGGCATCGAGCTCCTTGTAGTCGGTCGGGATACGGGCACCCTCACCCGATACAATCTCGAAACCCTTGTCATCGAGCCACTTCTGGATCGAGCCAAACGACTCATAGGGGGCCTCCACCGAAATCGTGGTATCATCCTCGGGGGCAAACTCATCCACACCCAGGTCGATCATCTCAAGCTCGAGCTCCTCTCGATCCAACTCGGCGGGAGCATGGAACTTAAAGATGCACTTGTGCTCGAACATAAAGGCCACGCTGCCCGAGTTACCAAGCGTACCGCCACAACGGCTGAAGTGCATACGGATGTTGGCCACCGTGCGGTTCGTGTTGTCGGTTGCAGTCTCCACCAGGAAGGCGATGCCGTGGGCACCATATCCTTCGTATACCACCTCCTTGTAGTCGGTCGTATCCTTCGAGGTGGCACGCTTGATGGCACGCTCCACATTCTCCTTGGGCATATTCTCGGCCTTGGCATTCTGCATCAGAATGCGCAGACGGGTGTTGGCCGAGGGGTCGGGACCACCTGCCTTCACGGCGATTTCGATCTCCTTACCGATCTTGGTAAAGGTACGGGCCATATTGCCCCAACGCTTCAATTTTCTGGCTTTGCGATACTCAAAAGCTCTTCCCATTGCAGTAGTCTGTTTTTATTATTATTTTTTATCGTTTTCTTTTCGCGCGACAAAGATACATATAAATTAGGAATTAGGAATTAGGAATTAAGAATTATTTCATTCCTCCTCCCACAAAATTGTCGATGAAATCAGCCAACAGCAGACGAAGTGGAGGAGAAACCGCCGCTCCTTGCTGCCGAATGAGCTCTCTGCTTCACACACCGGGCCGGTGTCGATTGGACACCGGCCCGGCAGCGTTGAGATTTGCGAGAAGATCCGCAGATCATCGATTAGTAGGCATGGTCATGCGCATGGTGCTCGTGGAGGTGGCTCCCCTCGTTAACGAGTTTCGAACCCTTGTACTCACCGGTGAGGGTATGCAGGAAGGCGGTAATCGAGTGGATCTCCTCCTCGGTAAGGGCTACACCCGACTGATAGCACCCCATATCGCGTACCGCCTCCTCGAGGGTTTCGCGCGTACCATCGTGGTAGTAGGGCCATGTCAGTTCGACATTACGCAGACCCGGGGTCTTGAAGCGGTGGCGGTCGCGCTCCTCGCCGGTCTGCTTGAAGCGGCCGTTATCCTCCTCCGTGAGGGCCATTTCGCGCTCGGCGAAATAGTGACGGCGCAAACCCATCAACTCATAAGACTCTCCTCCGAGATTGGGACCCACATGGCAGGTGGCACAATCGTAGCGCTTGAAGAGCTCGTAGCCACGCAACTCCTCGGCCGTCAGGGCCTCGTCATCGCCTCGAAGCCACTTATCAAAGGCCGAATTGGGGGTCGTAAGGGTCATCTCGAACTGCTCAATCGCATCGGTGATGGTCTGCTGGTTCAACCCCTCGGGGTAGACCTCGCAGAAAGCCTTGGCGAAGGGACGATCCTTCTCGAGCTTGGCTACGATCTCGTCAAACGAGGTCGAGGCCATCTCCATGGGGTTGAGCGGAGGTCCGGCCGCCTGCTCGGCGAGGGTGGCGGCTCGGCCATCCCAGAACTGCACAAAATTGTAGACCGCATTGAAGACCGTGGGGGCATTCACTCCACCCAGGCGACCCTCCACGCCATCCGAGAACTGGTGGTTATCCACACCGCCATTGGTCAGTCCGTGGCAAGTGGCACACGAAACCGTGTTGTCGACCGAGAGGCGCGTGTCGTGGTAGAGGGCAAAACCGAGTGCTGCCTTGCGGGCATCCACCCCCTTGATGGGAACAATCGGACGCACGGGCTCGCCGGCACGCTCCCCCTCCAGGCCATCGTTGTAGAAGGCCGTGCGGTAGGCCATTGCCCAATCGGCGATAATATCGCGCTTGGCATCAGTCATCTGGCTTCCCCAATGCACCAAATAGTACTTGGCAAAGGGCATACGCTTGTCAAGGGCCACCTTCTCCACCTTGGCCACATCGACCGGTCGGGGCATCTCGCCTTTGGTGAGTGCCTCGTAGAGCGGGGCAATGTTGTAGGCACGGTAACCCGAATCAACATCACAACGGATCATCTGTTCAGCCCCAGGAAGTTTGGCATAGAGGGGCAACTCGGGGCAGGCCGTGTGGCACGACAAACAGCCTCCCTTCTCAAGGATCATGGCGACACGATCCTCCATCGGCAGATCCGCCTTGGGCGGACGATTGGCCATGCGATAGGCACCCAAAAGCAGGGCGACGAGCAGCAGGGCCGCAATCAGCAGATTTCTCTTTTTCATACGTCTTATTTTTAAGGTTTCTTTTTGTGTGTTATCTCAACATTTGTTTGGTTAAGTTGCTGCTATTGCTGGTTGTAGGTATGCACACTTCGTTGGGCCGAGGGAAGGTAGTTGACTCCATACCAACACATCTGCAGGGCCACGAAGGCGAGGAGCACCACGACATAGCGCATGCGGCGCGACCACCCTCGGCCGTGGATCACAACCAAATAGAGTCCCCAAGTGGCGGCCGCCCAGGCCTCCTTGGGATCCCAACTCCAATAGAGCCCCCAAGCCTCCTTGGCCCAAAGGGCTCCGCTAAGCATCCCGATGGTGAAGAGCGAAAGCCCCCCCGTAAGGAGCGACTGCAACGCCTCGTCGGGTCGACTCTTGGGGCGCACCAAGCCATAGAAGGCGAGCAAGGCGGCACAGCCCAGCAGCCCATAGGAGAACATATAGACCGAGACATGGGGCACGAACCACATGCTCTGCAGGGCGGGCATCAAGGTCTGGTCGTGAATCTCGGGGCGCAACACATTGATAATCAAGAAGACCGACGAAAGCAGGGTCGAGAAGGAGAGGATCGGACGATAGTGCCACCTCTGGTAGGTGAAGAGTCCGGCCACGAGCAGGAAGAGCGAATACCACAGGCGTGTCTCGCCCATGGTGCGTAGCGGAGGTCGCTCCAGCAGAAGCCACAAGTGCACCACAAAGCCCACCAGCAGGAGTATCGCCGCCAGCGAAGCAATCACCGCCATACGGCTTCTCTGGTGCATGCACCAGGCGACCACGGCTCCGACAACGGAGAGCGCCATGACCCCCACGGCCACAAACGGAAAGATCGTCCAACCGCCTGCCATAGTTATTCGTTTTTCGTCTTTAAGGTCGGTTTTTCCGCCCCCCTGTGTCCGACAAGAAAACTCGAAAGGGCCCCGAGGATCATCATCCCAATGCCAACCAAGGTTACTCCACGCCAGGGTTCGCGAACCACCTCTACAATGCAATAGCGGGGCGAAGAGGCCGAGCGGTCGTAACTGATCAGGTAGACCGCCTCCCCAAAGTTGAGTTGGTAGGGGTGGTTCACGCGCAACGAAACCTCCTTGCCCGCCACCTCCACCTCGGCTTCGAACGAAGAGGGGCTCCCATCGGCATAGCTCTCCAGGTGAAAGTCCCGCAGCTGCATCTCATAGGCCAAGAGGGTGCGGGAACCATCGGGGCGATAGGCCTCGCGCGTTGCCACTTCGCGCTCGACAGCCACACGCAACTCCTCGCGATCGGGGGCACCCCAAAAGGCTCCGACAAGGGCGAGCCATAAGCCGACATGGTTCAGCAGAAAGGCATAACGAACACCCTGCTCGTTGCGCCATCCGCGCAGGATCACAAGCCCGAGCACACTCTGCACAAAAAGAAGCATCCCCACCACGGGCCACGAGGTGGCGGCCGGCTCGGTCTGAAGGCCAAAGAAGAGGCCGATGACGACGAGAAAGAGGAGCGAAAGGCGCGTGGCCCTCATCGAGAGCAACCACTGCACCCCCTTTGATTCATGGCAACGGCGATAGAGCGCAACCAGGCTCCAAACCCAAATCAGCAACAAGATGAGATTGAGCGGAAAGCGAAAGAGCTCGATCGGAAGGCTGCCCGCAACCCCTTGAAGGAGGAAAAGCAATCCGAGCCCCAAGAGCACTCCGGCCCCGGCCCAAAACCCCTTTTTATCCCCCTGCTGCACCATATTCTCTGCTTCTTTCATGTAAAGATAGCGAAAAAATTGAGAAAATCCTCCTTTCCCCCACTATTTTTTCGGCAACAAATACAATTCTTCGTTTTGTGCCTCGCCCACAAGCGAAAAAGTTTGTTGCGACAAAAATCGAAGAAAGCGCTCCGCTCTCGACTCGTTTTTTCTATCTTTTTACTATCTTTGCGAAAATTCAAATGGAGAAATGAAGAACGAACGATTGATATTTCTGACCAACGACGACGGCTACCGCTCGCGCGGTATTGCGGCCCTGATCGAGGTGGCCCGCCAATTCGGCCGCGTAGTGGTGCTGGCTCCCGAGGAACCTCAAAGCGGTATGAGCCAAGCCTTTACAATGAGCCGCCCACTGTTTCTTAGAAAAGTGCGCGAGGAGGAGGGGCTCGAGGTCTACGCCTTTACGGGAACGCCCGTCGACTGCGTGAAGATGGCCTTCGACCACCTGCTCTGCGACCGAAAGGTTGATCTGGTGATCTCGGGCATCAACCACGGCTCCAACTCGGCGGTCAATGTCCTCTACTCGGGGACGATGGGTGCTGCTATTGAGGGCAGTTTCTACGGTTGCCCCTCGATCGGAATCTCGGTGGACGACCACTCGCCCGATGCCGACTTCGAGGGGGCGATGCGCTACGGCGAGCAGATCATCCGCACCATCCTGGAGCGCAACCTGCCCACACCGCTCTGTCTGAATGTCAATCTGCCGGCCATTCCGGCCGACCAACTCAAAGGGATTCGAGTCTGCCGCCAAACAGCAGGCTACTGGCGTGAGCGCTTCATCCGCCACGAAGATCCGCGCGGCCGCGAATACTTTTGGCTCACGGGCGAGTATGTAAACTCGGAGCCCGAGGCCGAAGATACCGACGAATGGGCCATGAAACAGGGCTATGTGGCCGTGGTGCCCGTTCAGGTCGATATGACCGACCACCGTCGCCTGGCGGAATTGACCGAGGCCTTTGAATAGATCATAACCCCGAAAAATCGAACCCCTGCCATGTTATTGAAAATCCTCTTGATCCTGGCGATTCTGCTGCAGCTCATAGTCTCGGTCTATGCCGTGCGACTGCTCCCGAAGACGCGTTTCAACATCATTTGGGCCCTCATGGTCTTGGGTTTCTACCTCCTCTCGGCCGAGCGAATTCTCCAATTCCTGTGGGTCAGCGGAGCCGTAGCCCCGCCCA
This sequence comes from uncultured Alistipes sp., assembly GCA_904502075.1. Taxonomy (GTDB): domain Bacteria; phylum Bacteroidota; class Bacteroidia; order Bacteroidales; family Rikenellaceae; genus Alistipes. The sequence continues at coordinate 16,833 of CAJGDL010000009.1, read as the reverse complement.
AAGCCACGGTATGGATCGGTGTGGTGGTCTCGGTGGCCCTCTCGATCTCGGTGCTCTACGCCAACAAGTTGGTGAACCACGTCAACCGCATGGAGCAACACCGCCAATCGGTCAACAAATACATCCTCACGGCCGTACTGCGCGCCGAGGAGAAGTCGCGCTCGCACTTTGCCAAGGAGTTGCACGATGGCCTGGGGCCCCTGCTCTCTTCGGCCAAGATGTCGCTCTCGGCCATCTCGCGCGCAGAGCGTTCGCCCGAACAACAGCGCATCATCGAGAATACGGCCTACATGATCGACGAGGCGATTCGCTCCGTGAGGGAGATCTCGAACAACATGTCGCCCCACCTCTTGATGAACTTCGGTCTGGCACGCAGCGTGCAAAATTTCATCAACAAATGCGCCATGATCCACGGCGAGAAATTCCACTTCTCGACCAACCTCGGAACCAAGCGTTTCGATGAGGATGTCGAGGTGATCCTCTACCGCGTGATCTGCGAACTGATCAACAACTCCCTGAAGCACGCCGCCTGCACAGAGATCACCCTCACCCTCACCCACGAAGCCAATGAACTCGTGTTGCTCTACTCGGACAACGGCAAGGGCTTCAATCCGCTCTCGGTTACCGACTACGGCATGGGACTCTCAAACATCCACTCGCGCATCCACTCTTTGGGTGGCGTGCTTGAAATTACCGGAAACAAGGGGCAGGGAATGCATGCCAAGGTACAGATCGAAATCCCCGATCGAACCACCCCCTCAAACCACTAAACAATCGTTATGGAAAACAACACCTCGATGCCTCGAATTATTTTGGTCGATGATCACGCCCTGTTTCGGGGCGGCTTAAGAAACCTGCTCGAGCAAGTGGGCCAATGCCAAGTGGTAGCGGAAGCCGCTTCGGGCGAGGAGTTCCTCACCCTACAACCCTCCGTAGAATGTGATGTGGTCTTTATGGACATCTCGATGCCGGGTATTGATGGAGTGGAGACCACGCGTCGTGCCTTGGAGATCGACCCTTCACTTCGGATCGTAACCCTCTCGATGTTTGGCGACGAGAACTACTATACGCGCATGGTCGAAGCCGGAGCCTCAGGATTCCTACTCAAAGACTCCTCGATCGACGAGGTGCTGGAGGCCATCCAATGCGTCTGCGAAGGGGGTACCTACTTCTCCGAAGCGATCCTCTCCACCCTCTCGTCGCAACTCCCTCGCACAGAGAGCGCCGAGGAGGAAGAGAGCCTCTCGGCACGCGAATTGGAGATTCTGCTGGCCGTCTGCCAAGGGCTCTCGAACCAGGAGATTGCCGACCAACTCTTCATCTCGAAACGCACGGTTGACAAGCACCGCGCCAACATCCTCGAAAAGACCGGCTGCAAAAACACCGCCTCGTTGGTGGTCTACGCCATCAAACACTCCCTGGTGGACTTGATGTAGCGGGATCAGGAGTTAGGATTTTAGTAAGAATAAACGAGTCGCTTGGGCGACTCGTTTATTCTTGATAATCGGGTTATTGGGATTAGTCTTCTTCACACTTCGTGTAGCAAATTCAACCTCCCGATACACCTCTCTTTTTTGATTTTAGAGGAGCATATTTCGACTTAACGCAGCAAGCCCCGGAAGGGTTGGTGGCGTAATGCCACTTTGGACTTGGATCAGCCCCCATTTTTTTGATTTTAGAGGAGCCGATTTCGACTTAACACAGCAAGCCCCGGAAGGGTTGGTGGCGTAACGCCACTTTGGACTTGGATCAGCCCCCATTTTTTTGATTTTAGAGGAGCAGATTTTGTGCCGACATGAAAATTCCCCGGAAGGGTTGTACTTGATGTACTACCCTTTCGGGGAATTGATTGAGGTGCAAAATATGCCCTATAAAATCGAAAAAAATTTATTCCATTTGCTTATAATCCTTCGCCAATCCACCCTCCGAGGTCTCTTTGTAGAGGGAGGGGATGTCGTGGCCGGTCTGCTTCATCACCTGAACCACGCGGTCGTAGGAGACTCGGTGGGTACCATCGGTAAAGGCGGAGTAGATGTTGGCATCCAGGGCGCGCGTCGCCGCATAGGCGTTGCGTTCGATGCAGGGGATCTGCACCAGACCGCAGACCGGATCGCAGGTCATACCAAGGTGGTGCTCCAGGCCCATCTCAGCGGCATACTCGATCTGTGCGGGCGAGCCACCGAAGAGTTGGTTGGCCGCTGCGGCCGCCATAGCACAGGCGACACCCACCTCACCCTGACATCCCACCTCGGCACCCGAGATCGAAGCGTTGTGCTTGGCGATATTTCCCACCAAACCGGCAGTAGCCAGGGCTCGCAAGATGCGTTTTTCGGTGAAGAGGTGGCCCTTTTCCAGGTGGTAGAGCACCGCAGGGATCACTCCGCACGAACCACAGGTGGGTGCCGTCACGATGCGGCCGCCCGTGGCATTCTCCTCACTCACCGCCAGCGCATAAGCAAAGACCAAACCGCGCGTCTGGAGGTTGGCCTTGTAGCCCAAGGCCTTGATGTGGTACTTCGAGGCCTTGCGGCTCATATTCAGCGGACCGGGTAAGACTCCTTCGGCCTCCAGGCCGCGCTCCACCGCCTCGCGCATCGTGCGCCACACCTCGGAGAGGTAGTCCCAAATATCCGACTCCTCGCACTGCTCCACATACTCCCAATAGTTGTGTCCCGTGCGCTCGCACCAGCCCAAGATTTGGCTCAATCGCGACATTTCGTAGATATCGGGGCTCTCGTGTTGCACAATACCCTCACCGGCCAAAGCTCCTCCGCCAACGCTGAAAACCGTCCACGGATCGTAAGCCTTACCCTGGAGGTCTACCGCCTCGAAGAGCATGCCGTTGGTGTGGCGATCGAGGACAATTTTGGGCTCCCAAAGCAACTCTACGCGGCGCGGGGAGAGTGCCTCGATGATGGCCACATCGGTCATGTGCCCCTTGCCGGTGGCGGCCAACGAGCCATAGAGCGTAACGCGGAACGAGGCCGCCTCGGGGTGACGCTCCCCGTAGAGGTGAGCCGCCTTGCGCGGGCCCATGGTGTGGCTCGACGAGGGGCCGTGGCCGATGCGATATAACTCTTTGAGTGTCTTCATTCCTTTCGTTTCTTGTAATTCTTTCATCATATCGTACCTAACTTTTCGAGACAACCCGAGGGCAAATCCCGAGGATTGTCTGCTTTCCTAACCGGAAGGCAAAGGTACAAAAATTAGGCAGAAAATGGGGATTTCGGAGGAGAATTATCGTTTTTTTGGTATTTCTCTTCTCAGAAGGCGGAGCAGTTCGCCCCCCAGGGCGACGAGCGAAGTGAAGCCGATGATACGTCCCCAGGTAGAAAGCGAGAGGGGGCCGGTGCGGAAGACTTCGCCTCCCCACTCGACAATGGCGACCTGCCCCACTCCAATCAGGAGCAGCACGGCAAAGAAGAGGCGACAATCGCGGTGGTCGAAGAGAGCCAAGTGGCGAGCCAGGAAGCCTTTGGCGTTGAACAGGTTCCAGAATTGCAGGAAGACGAAGACCGAGAAGAAGATCGTCAGTTGTTCAAGGGTAGGAGCCCCCGTCGTATGGTGCCACCACCCCATCATACCCAACAGCACCACGACAAAGAGCGAACCATAGCCCAGGATCGAGAGGGCCATCGGCCGCGTGATAATAAAACGCTCGCGCGGGCGGGGTTTCTCGCTCATCACCTCCTCTTCGGGCGGCAACGAGGCAAGAGCCATGGCGGCAAAGGTATCCATGATGAGGTTGACCCAAAGCATCTGCACCACCGTGAGGGGCAACTCCGTGCCGAAGAGCGACCCCAGGAAGACGATCAGAATGGCGGCGAAGTTGATGGTGAGTTGAAAGAGGATGAAGCGTTGGATATTGCGGTAGAGAGAGCGGCCCCACAAGATGGCCGTAACGATGGATCGGAAGCTGTCGTCCAAAAGGGTGATATCGCCGGCCTCCTTCGCCACCGAGGTTCCCGAGCCCATGGCAAGGCCCACATGGGCAAAGTTGAGCGCCGGAGCATCGTTCGTTCCATCGCCCGTAACAGCCACCACCTCGCCTCGGCGTTGCAGCAGCTGCACCAGGCGTTGTTTGTCCAGAGGGCGGGCACGGGCAATGATCTTCAACTCCTGCACCCGCTCGAGGAGCTCTTCGTCCGTCAAGGCGGCAAATTCAGGCCCCGTGATGCGCATCCGCTCCGTATCGGTCTGGTCATCCCAAAGACCGATGCGACGGGCGATTTCGGTGGCCGTGGCGGGGGTATCACCCGTCACAACCTTGATTCCGATGCCCGCTTTCAGGCAACGAGCTACGGCGTCGGGCACCTCCTCACGCACAGGATCGCCAATGGCAAAGAGGGCTTCAAACTTCAGGGTTTGCTGCTTGATGGCCTCATGGCAACTCTCGGCTTCGGTCTCACACCAAGCCAAGCCCAGGGTGCGCATCGCCTGGTGCTGAAAGCGGGTAGCCGCCTCGTGGAACCTCTCATCGAGTCCATCGGCCATGCAGAGCGTGCGGACAATCTCGGGAGCCCCCTTAACCAAGAGCATCTTTTTTCCCTGCTCCGGCAGACAAATTAGGGTGGCCATGTACTTCAATTCGGTCGAAAAGGGGAGACGGTCCACGATCTCGCTCGCGTGGCGCAGGGCTTCGTAGGCCACCCCTTGCCCCTTGAGCCATGCCAACAGCGCCCCCTCGGTAGGATTTCCAAGGCACTCACCTCGGGCATCGAGGTGGGCGGTGGTATTGGCCGCTATTGCTCGATGCAACGCCTCCGGGCAGCAGGTACCGAAACGCACCACCTGCTCTACCGTCATGCGGTTTTGGGTCAGCGTTCCCGTCTTGTCGGTACAGATCACCGTCACAGCCCCCATTGTCTCGCAAGCGTGCATCTTGCGCACCAGGTTGTTGGTCTTGAGCATACGACGCATCGAGAGGGCAAGCGAAAGGGTGATCGCCATCGGCAACCCCTCGGGGACGGCCATCACAATCACTGCCACCGAGATCATCACGATTTCGAGGAGTTCGCGCGAGAGGGTGACCCAATCGGCAGTCAACAGATCGCCCCAAATCAACCCCTTGGCCAGGAGCGTCAGGAAGAGCAGGCCGGCCAGCGTAAAGCCGATGCGACCAATCCAACGCGAGAGCTTTTCGAGTTGTCGATTCAGCGGGGTCTCCTCGCCGCTCTGAATAGTCGATTGCTCCGTTACGCGCCCCGCCTCGGTTTGATCGCCCACCTTGTCGATCACCATGCATCCGTACCCCTCGCTCACGGTCGTGCCGCGCAGCAGACGATTCGAGGGGTAGGTGGCCTCCGGATCGAAATCGGCCTCACAGGTCGTCTTCATACAGATCGGCTCACCCGTCAGGGTCGATTCGTTGACCCGAAGCGAGACCGCCTCCACCAAAAAACCGTCGGCCGGGATGGTCTCTCCGCTCTCAACAAGGACCCGGTCTCCCACCACGACATCGCGTCGCGCAATTTGCTGTACCGAGCCGTCGCGTACCACCTTCACCGGCTCGTCGTCATTGACACGATTCAGTCGCTTGAAGCGGCGCATGGCGTCCCACTCAAAGAGGAACCCCACACCCGTAGCAAGCACCACCGCCGAGAGGATACCGATCGTCTCGGTAAACTCCCCGTCGATAAAGGCGATCGCAAGCGATAGAAGTGCAGCCACCAGCAGGATCCGGACGATGGGATCTCGAAATTTATCCAAAAAGAGTTGCCACACCGAATCATCCTTCGGCGGTGTGATGAGGTTGGCGCCATGTCGGCGACGGCTCTCTTCCACCTCGGTGGCCGAGAGTCCGCGACCGGTATTCGGGATCGGATCGTTTGTCTGCATAGGGTTGAATTAACAGAAATTAAAGGTTCGGGTCGAGGCATCGAGACGAATGGCGATAAAAAGGAGTACCGTAAAGGCCATCAGCGACGAACCTCCGTAGCTCATAAACGGAAGCGGAATACCCATCACGGGCATCAGGCCGATAGTCATGCCAACATTGACCATGATGTGGAAGAGCAGGATGGCCGCCACGCAGTAGCAGTAGATGCGACCGAAGGGCTCCTCCTGCCGCTCGCCCATACGCATCAGACGAAGGATCAGCAGGCAGTAGAGCGCCAGGAGAAAGATCGCCCCCAGGAAGCCCCACTCCTCGCCCACAGTACAGAAGATGAAGTCGGTATGTTTCTCGGGGACAAAGCCGTATTTGATCTGCGTACCCTCCATGAAGCCCTTGCCGAAAAAGCCGCCCGAACCGATGGCAATCTTCGACTGATTGACATTGTAGCCCAATCCGCGCGGGTCGTCCATCAACCCCAGGAAGGTGTTGATACGATCGCGCTGGTGGGGCTTCAGCACCGACTCAAAGACATAGTTCGTGGTGTCGAGAAAGACCAACGAGCAGATGAAGAGGCCCAGGATCAGAAAGATATTCGAGAGGTTGGCTCGGAAGGCATAGATGGCGATTCCGACAGCCGAGAGCAGTGCCACCGAGAGCAGTGCCCCGTAATAGGAGATCGAACCCGGCCAAAGGAGCTGCATAAAGAAGAAGAGCAGGATCGACGAGAGAAAAAGGGCCGCCAGGAAGATGATGCGCGAACGCCACTGTCCGTTCATCTTGGCTTCCGAGAGGGTGCAGACCCCGATCATCAGCACCAGCAGGGCGATGGGCGACAAGAGGAACGAGATGATAAAGAGACCCGCCACCATCAGAATCGGGATGCAGAGCCATTTGTTGAGTCCCTCGCGGTAGAGGACAAAGAGAAACGAACCCAACACGATGCCCGACCCCGTATCGTTCTGCAGCCCGATAATTGCCAGGGGGCAAAGCAACAGCAACCCCACCTTCAGCAGGTCGCCCGGGCGCGAAATCGAGAACGAATACTCGCTCATCAGGCGCGCCATGGCCAAGGCCGTGGCGATCTTCACCACCTCCACCGGTTGCCAATTCATCACTCCGAGGTTGATCCACGCCTTGGCACCATTGACCTCCGTACCGATGACCAGCGTGGCAAGCAGCAGCAAAATACCCACGGCATAGCCCACATAGGCCAACTTATGGAAGAGGCTGGCATCGAGCAGCAGCACCAGCAAGGCAAAGACCCAGGAGACCCCCATCCAGACCAACTGCTTGGTATAGAAGTGGCTGAAGGCGAACAATCCGCCCGTGGAGTCCTCCGACGAGGCCGAGGTAATGCAGAGACACCCGAAGAGAACGATCAGCAGGTAGTAGAGGACCGCCCAGCGATCCACCCCTTCGAAAATTCCTATTTTATTTTGATTGTACGACATGGGCTTCGATTTTTACACGACAACAACGCCTAATACTGGCGATAATAGGGTTGCAGGTTCTTCACATACTCCACCAAGTGGGGGCGTGTGATGGTATCCGTAAGGTAGTACTCCTCGAGCAGCGAGGCGATCGGCACAGCCGCCGTGGCACCAAAACCGGCATTCTCAACATAGACCGAGATGGCAATCTTCGGGTTATCCTTCGGGGCAAAGCTTAGGAAGGTGGAGTGGTCCTTTCCGTGGGGGTTTTGGGCCGTACCCGTCTTTCCGCAGACATCCAGCCCGGGCAACTTCGCCAGACCCGACGTACCGGCCACATTCACGCCTCGCCACATCCCCTCGACGATGGGTTCGAAGTACTTGGGATCGACCTTCGTGTAGTGGCGCTCATAGAAGCGGCGGTCGATCGAATCCCGGCCCTCGATCTCCTTGACGATGTGGGGGATGTAGTAGTAACCACGATTCGCTACGATGGCGGCCAAGTTGGCCATCTGCAAGGGGGTACATCCCAACTCACCCTGACCGATCGAGAGCGAAATCACCGTCTGCGACTTCCACGATCCGCGATAACGCTTGTCATAGCTTTCTCTGTCGGGGACAGAGCCATTGCCCTCGCTCAAAAAGTCGGAGTCCAACTTGCGACCAAAGCCGAAGCTGCGCACATACTCCTCCCACTTCTCGAAGCCCTTCTTCACCCCGCCGTTCTCGGGCTTGTCCAAAATATCGCGGAAGACGTAGCAGAAGTAGGCATTACACGAGTGGGCCACGGCATCGCGCAGATCCAGGGGAGAGGGGTGGGCATGGCACCCCACCTTGCGGGTAGCGGTATAGGCGTAGCCACCGTGACACGGGTAGCGCGTGGAGGGAGAGAGTACCCCCTCCTGCATGCCGATCAACCCCTGCACCAACTTAAAGGTCGATCCGGGCGGGTAGCGGGCACTCACGGCTCGGTTGTAGAGCGGACGCCGTTTGTTGCCCAAGAGTTGCATATAGTGGTTGCCACGTTGGCGGCCAACCAATTCATCGGGGTCATAGGTGGGCGACGAGACCATCATCAGGATCTCGCCCGTCGAGGGTTCGATCGCCACGGCGGCCCCCACCTTGCCCACCATGAGCTCCTCACAGAACTTCTGCAACTTGGCATCAATGGTGCAGACCAGGTAGCTGCCCGCCTCGGGTAGCGTGTCGTACATCCCCTCCATGTAGGAGCCCTTAATCGCGCCATGCGAATCGCGCTCAAGAACCTTCACCCCCTTCTTGCCGCGTAGCAACTCCTCATAGGCCGACTCCACACCGGTCTTTCCGATGTAGTCGCCCGAACGGTAGTAGCTGTCGCGCTCCAAATCCTTGTCGTTCACCTCGCTGACGAAGCCCAACAGATTGCCTCCCACCTGCATCGGATATTCGCGGGCCGTGCGATACACCGCGTGAAAACCCTTGAATCCGCAGGCATCGAAGCGCAGTTTATCCTCCTTAGAGACAAAGTTGGTGATCAGGGTTGCCTTGCGCGGAGCGGCAGCAGCCTCTTTCAGGCGACGCACCAAGCGCTCCTTCGAGATACCCAACACCTGACACATACGCAACGTGTCGAACCCCTTCTTGTCCATCTCGCGCCAGGTCACCATCATGTCGTAGCACTCGCGCGACTTGACCAGATACTCGCCGTTGCGGTCAAACACCTCACCGCGAGGCGGGTACTGCACCTCATAGATCAGGGCATTGCCATCGGCCAGATCCTTGTACTTGCGATCGAGGATCTGAAGATAGAAGAGACGCAATCCGATGACCGCAAAGATAAAGAGCACCACCAATTGCAGGGTGCGCATCCGTTGCAGACCTTCAAACGTATTCATAGACTCGAAAGTTTAGAGAGGAAGAGTTGCGAAAAGAGCCAAATGAAGCAGACGGTGACGGCCGAACTCAAGACAAAGCGCAAGAGGGCAATCGGCATCAACTCCCAAGAGAGGCTCTCCAGGAGGAAGAAGGCGAGGTGGTGCAGCGCCACAAAGAGCACCAAGTAGAGGATAAAGGAGTAGTTGCCCACCTTCCATACCGTGGGGACACCCCCCTCGCGCACCGTCTCCTTGCCAATGGCCAGGTTCATCACCATGCGACGCGTAAAGGCCGAGAAGAGGGTCACGGCCGTATTGATTCCCTCAAGCCCCATCGTCCAATCCATCGTCAGGCCAGTCAGCAGGCCGCAAACCAAAACCACAATCGGCGGAGTCTCCATCGGCAATAGGGCGATGAAGGCCACATAGACCAAGGGCGAGAGGTAGATGCTGATGGCCAGGTTATCGAAGAAGAAGACCTGAAAGAGCATCGACACCAAAAAGAGGAGCGAATAGGCAAACAGACGATACATCATTATTGGTAGCGTTTTTTGAGTTTTGCCTCCAATCCCTTCAACTCCTGCGAGTTGGGATTGCGGGCAAGGATTACGTTCGAGAGCGAACTCATGTCGGCCGCCAGGCGCACCCGCACCGTGTAGTAGGTTCCCGTTTCGTTCAACTCGAAACTCTCCACCTCTCCAATCGGAATATCGGCCGGGAAGTAGTCGGAAAAGCCGGTCGAGATCACCTCATCGCCCACATGAATATCGGCATACTTCGAAAGTTCGTGCATGGTCACATAGCGATAGTCGCCCCCCTCCCAACGGATCGAACCGTAATACTCGGGGTTGTGGCGAAGTTTTCCGCTGGCCTGAAACAAGGGGTTGAGGATCGTCAGGGCCACAGCATAGTTTTTCGACACACTCACGATGTGGCCAACCATGGCTCCATGGGCCGACAAGAGGGCCATATCGGTCTCGACACCCGCCTTCGACCCCTGATCCACCACCACAAAGTTGCGAGTACGGTTGATCGAACTGGTCGTTACACGCGCCGTGGTGTAGAAATATGGCTGATGCTTCATCGTGTCAGCCAAGCGCAGCAGGGCCCCCTCCGCCTCGGCTCCTCGATAAGCCGCAAGCTCCTGCTCGAGGGCGATGACTCGCTCCGAGAGGCGGCGATTCTCGGCCCCCAATTGCCAAAAGGTGCGCATGCTGGTAAAGACACCCTGCACACCCCCCACCACCTGGTTCGAGCGCGTCAACAGGCGCGCCTGCGTATAGGCGTTCGAACGAGCATAGTAACTCAGGGCTGCCACCTCCAAAAGCACAAAGAGGACAACCACATAAATACTGCGGATAAATTCTATGAGTTTATTCACCTTACACAGCTTCTAAAAATGGGGGTGTGCAACCCTTTCGTTGCAACACCCTCAATCAAGAAATCGGATCAAAGCCTTTTTCGAAACCATCACCCTCACATCCGAAAACAAAGGGAGTGAAGTAGATGTCACAAAAGAGCCGTTCCGGACAATTTCGGCTATTTCATTAGGAATGAGAAGCCATTGATATTCTTCAGGGCGATTCCCGTACCGCGCGCCACAGCACGCAGCGGATCCTCGGCCACATGGAACGGAATACCGGTCTTCTCGCTCAGGCGTCGGTCGAGACCCTTCAAGAGGGCACCACCACCGGCCAGGTAGATACCATTCTTCACGATATCGGCATAGAGCTCGGGGGGCATCGTCTCCAGCACCTTCATCAAGGCGGCATCGAGCTTCACGAGCGACTTCTCCAAGGCATAGGCAATCTCGTTGTAGTTCAGCGAGATGGTCTTCGGAAGGAAGGTAAGCATATCGGGGCCCGTCACCTCGAAATCCTCGGGAGCATCCTCCCCCAGGTCGGGGATGGCGGCACCGATGGCGCACTTGATGGCCTCGGCCGTGCGCTCTCCGATGCGGATGTTGTGCTGCTGACGCACATAATTCTGAATATCGGCCGTGAAGACATCGCCGGCCACGTTGATCGACTCCGAGCAGACGATACCACCCAGCGAGATGCAGGCGATCTCCGAGGTACCGCCACCGATATCGATTACCATGTTGCCCTCCGGGGCCTCCACATCCAGACCGGCACCCAGGGCGGCAGCCATCGGCTCATAGATCATATAGACCTCACGGCCTCCGGCATGCTCGGCCGAGTCGCGCACGGCACGAATCTCCACGTTGGTCGAACCCGAGGGGATGCAGACCACCATGCGCAACGACGGCGAGAAGAGCGACCCCGAGGTCTTCACCTTCTTGATCATCCCGCGCAGCATGAGCTCCGTGGCGTTGAAGTCGGCAATCACACCATCCTTAAGCGGGCGAATGGTCTTGATGTTGGGGTTGGTCTTCTCGTGCATCTGGCGAGCCTGGTGACCGATGGCCACCAACTTACCCGAATGTACGTCCAAGGCCACGATCGAGGGCTCGTCGACCACCACCTTATTGTTGTAGATCACCAGCGTGTTGGCTGTTCCCAAGTCGATCGCCAACTCCTGTGTCAATGAAAAAATTCCCATAGTCTATCTTTATGTTTTTATATTTTCGGTTTCTTGTTTCATCTCATTGAAAAAGAGATCAAAAGCCTCCTTTCTCTCCCCATTTTCCAACCAAATTCCGCCCGCCCGTCTTCGGTGCGGGCAATATGCAGGACAAAGGTATAAAAATAATTAGGAATTACCAATCAGGAACGAGGATTTATTTTTTATGCACGGGGATGCCAAAGAAAATTACTATCTTTGTGCGAAGGATAATCCGCAAACGAGGAGCGCGCGAAAATCGCCCTTTGCAAAAGGATCCCCGACAAAGGAGGCCCCCAAGCGGTTTGTCCCTGCATACTGACAACCAACCCAAAGAGAAAAAACAGAAAATCGAAATGGTCGAAAAATTTTTGATGGCCGGAGATACGGCCTTACATGTTTGCGATTCGGAGCAAGGCGAAAAGACCCTCGTCTTGCTGCACGGCTACCTGGAGTCGCTTTTGGTGTGGGAGGATTTTGTCCCGCTACTCTATAAGAAGGTGCGCGTCATCACGTTGGATCTTCCGGGCCACGGCATCTCGGAGGTGCGTGGCGAGGTACATACCATGGAGTACCTGGCCGATGTAGTCAAGGGGGCTCTCGATGCCTTGGGCGTGGAGCGTTGTACGCTGGTCGGCCACTCAATGGGCGGCTATGTGGCCCTGGCCTTCTGCGAGCGTTATCCCGAACGTCTCGAAGGGATCGTACTGCTCAGCTCGACACCGAATGCCGACACCCCCGAGAAGGCCGAAAATCGCCGCCGCGAAATCACCCTCGTGAAGGCCGGCAAGAAGGAGCAACTCGCCAAGGTGGCTCCGGCAGCCGGATTTGCCGAGGAGAACCGCACACGCCTGAAGGATGCGATCGAGGATCTCACCGAGCAGGTATTCCTCACCGAGGAGGAGGGAATCGTGGCACTGCTGGGGGGCATGATCGAGCGCAAGGATCAGAACGAGATGCTCCAGAAAACGGCTGTACGCCAACTCTTTATCTTGGGCAAAAAGGATGGATACATCCCCCTGGAGGTGGCCGAAAAGTTGGTGGAACGCCACCTGCAAGCGCAGGTGGTTTGGTTGGAAAACTCAGGGCACATGGGCTTCGTGGAGGAGCCCGAAAAGACAGCCCAGGCCCTGCTCGATTTCATGCAATAAGGGCGGTTTTCCGCACCCGCAAAAGGAGGGCTCGATCGAACCCTTAGGCATCGAAACCTCCGAGTGCGAAAAGTTTTTATTCGAAATGTTTGGGAAAGCGGGGCTTTTTTCCTATTTTTGACCTATTATTTTCTACTTGGTGTAGCGTGCACAACGAAATTCCATACCTCATCTGCCACGGATCGGGCAACCGATTTGTGATGATCGATGCCGTTGCCTCGGCCCGGGCGATCGAAAAGATCGACCTCGCCCCCTTGGCTCGCGCCGCGTGCCAAGCGCTTTGGCCGAGCCCCCTCGATGGGCTGCTTCTGCTGGTGAAGCAGGGAGAAGAGTATGGAATGCGGATGTTGAACACCGACGGCTCAGAGGCTGAGATGTGTGGCAACGGAATCCGTTGCGTGGCACGCCTGGCCCGCGAGCGTTACCTCTCGACGGATCATTTCCGCCTTCTCTCGGGCGGGAAGAGCCACCCAATCTACGGCACGGAGCCGATCTTTCCCGGACTCACGAGTTTTGGCGTGGAGATTGCCATCCGTCTTTCGGCCCCCGACTTTCCCAAAGGCGGAGCCCGCTTTTTGGATCAACCCATCGAGGCCCTGCACCCCACCCTGCGCTTCAGCTACCTGAACCTCGGCAACCCCCACCTTGTGGCGATCACCGAGGAGATTGACCTCCGACTACTCAAAGAGCTCGGCGAGCGCATCAAGAGCCTTCCCGAGTGGTTTCCGCGGGGTATAAACCTCAGCTTCGCAACCCTCGAGGCACGCGATCGAATCTTTGTCGCCACCTACGAACGCGGCGTGGGGCTCACCCACTCCTGTGGCACGGCGATGACCGCCTCCACGACCGCCGCCGTGTTGCTCGGCCACTGCGATGCCGACCGCCCCATCGAAGTCCGTAATCGCGGAGGGATGGTACGATGCCAATGTCACCAAGCCCCGGAAGCACTCGCCACCCGCCTGACGGGCAACGCCACCTACGAGGCGAAGGGACTCTTGAGTTGGGACGGCACAGAGCTCCGCCACCACGAAGAGGAACACTATAACGAGGAGGTCGAACAATACAACCAATTTTTATCGGCAATCGGTTGCTTATGAGAACATTGCGCCACATCCTCTGTTGGGTCGCCGTCGGCTTGCTGCTGACGGCCTGCAACGTGACGCGCAAATTCCAAGCGGGGGAATACCTCGTACAAAAGGTAACCATCGAGAGCGACAAGGAGGTGCCACGCAAGGAGCGCATCACCTCCGAGGAGTTGAAAAACTACCTGCGCCAGCGACCCAACAAACGACTCTTCGGCACCAACTTCTTTGTTTGGTTACACAACCAGGCCAACCCCGAGAAAGACAATTGGTGGAACAACCTGAAGCGCAAACACGGCCAAGCTCCGGTGATTCTCGACACGATCCTCACCGAACAGTCGGCCATCAACTTCAAGAATTACATGGACTCGCGCGGCTTCTTCTCCTCGAAGGTGAGCTACGAGATCGACACCACACGCCGCGCACACCGCGCCTACATCTCCTACCGCACCCGCCAGGGGAAGCCCTACCGCATCTCGAGTTTCAGCTACAGCTTCCGCGACCATTCGTTGGCGCCGTTGATCTTGAGCGATTCGGCCAATACACTGATCCGCGTGGGCGAGATCTACGACCTGGCCACCCTCCAGGCCGAGCGCGAACGCATCACCACCTACCTCAAGAAGCGCGGCTACTACCACTTCTCGGTGAATAATATCGAGTATGTGGCCGATACGCTGGAGGCCCCCTACACCATCGGCCTACGCCTGGTGGTCAAGCAGCAGATTACGGGCTACGACGAGACCGGAAAGGCGGTGATGGCCGACAACACCCGCTACTTCATCGACCGCATCAACATCTTTCCCCAATACGACCCCACGAAACTCGACCAGCAACTCCTCGCAGAGCTCGACACAAACTACTACCACGGGCTCTACATCATCTCGAGGCAAAAACCCATTGTTCGCCCCAAGGTGCTACGCGAGTTGGTCCCCATTCACCAGGGGCTCATCTACAACGGAAACAGTGTCACGAACACCTACGACCGCCTCATGTCGACCGGCTACTTCAAGAGTGCGCGCATCATCTTCACCGAGCGCCCCGAACGCACCCTCTTGATCGACACCGTGCAAATGGCCGACACCACCGCGATCCGACGGGTGGAGAATGGCTTCCTGGGGTGTAATATTCTCTGCACCCCCACCCTAAAACAGAGCTACAAGATCGAATTGGAGGGAAGCATGACCTCCAGTTTCTGGGGCTTGAAGGCAACGGCCGGTTACCAAAACCGCAACATCTTCCGTGGCATCGAGGCCCTGGATCTCGATGTGACCATGGGTTATGAGTATATGCGAGCCCCCGATGCCAAGAAACGAAATGCCCTGGAATTCGGCTTCTCCGGAGGCCTCTCCATTCCCCGCTTCCTGCTCCCCTTCTCCGTGGACAAGAACAAACTGCTCACCTCCCCCCGTACCCGCATCAATCTCTCGATCAACTTCCAGGATCGCCCCTATTACCGTCGCACCCTCTCCAACGCTTCGTGGGGCTACTCATGGGATCTGCACAACCACTCCTTCGTGATCCGCCCTGCCGACATCACGATCGTCGACATGGGCTACATGGACGAGGAGTTCTACAACTCCCTTCAAAACCGTTACCTACAAAACAGTTATAGCTCGCAGCTGATCTCCGCCCTCTCCTTTAACTATGTCTTCAACAGCCAACGTCGCAACCTGACGGGCAACGCCACCGTGGTGCGCATCAATGCCGAGGTGGCCGGCAACCTGCTCGACGGACTCACCCACCTCTTTGGCTCACCGGCCGAAGGAAAGGATTACCACGAACTCTTCGGTATCCGCTACTCGCAATACTTCCGCATCGAATCCAGCGTAAGCCACAAAATCATGCTGGGCGAGAAGACCGCCCTGGCAGGACGACTCTACGCCGGTTGCGGCGTAGCCTACGGAAACGCCGAGGCCCTCCCCATGGACCGTCTCTTCTACGCCGGTGGCAGTAACTCGATGCGCGGATGGACTCCCCGCACCCTCGGCCCGGGTACCACTCCCACCCCCGAGAATATGCTCTACCCCACCCAGCTGGGCGACATGCGCCTGGAGGCGAACCTCGAATTCCGCTTCCCGATTTGGGGAATATTCCATGGGGCCACCTTCTTCGATGTAGGTAACATCTGGTTTCTCAAAGAGAACAATGCCGAATACTCCCCCGATGCCGTCTTCCGTGGCGACTTTTACAAGGAGTTGGGCTTCAACACGGGTATTGGCATTCGCCTCGACATCAAATTCGCCATCCTGCGCCTGGATTGGGGTATTCAACTCCACAACCCCAACAACCCCGCCGGCGAGCGGTGGATCCAAAGCTTCAAGTGGAAGAACACGGCCCTGAACTTCGGAGTGGGCTACCCGTTCTAATCTATTCAGAATTCAGAATTTTATTCCGTATTCCTAATTCGCTACGGCAGTCATTGCGAAGAGCGAAGCGACGTGGCAATGACTGACTTATAAGGAGCAGGGGGTGTGTCGACATGAAATTGGGGCGAATGGATAGTACACAAAGTTATCCATTCGCCCCAATGATTGAGGTGCAAAATATGCCCTACAGAATCGAAAATAAATTTTTGATTTTAGAGGAGCAGATTTCGACTTAACGAAGCAAGCCCCGGAAGGGTTGGTGGCGTAACGCCACTTTTAACTTTCAACAGCACCCAATTTTTGATTTTATAGAGGTAGATTTTGTGCCAACGAAGATTGGGCCGGATGGGCTGTACTTGTCGTACTGCCCATTCGGCCCAAGCAAGGCGGTGCAAAATGTGCCCTACGGAATCGAAAATAAATTTTTGCATTTTAGAGGAGCAGATTTCGACTTAACGCAGCAAGCCCCGGAAGGGTTGTACTTAAGGTACTACCCTTTCGGGGCGAGCAAGGCAAGGTGAAATATGCCCTATAAAATCAAAAATTAAAGGCC
>CAJGDL010000008.1 GCA_904502075.1 uncultured Alistipes sp. | reverse complement strand
TCGAACAACCATTTCGGCATCAAGTGCAAGAAAAATTGGACGGGCAAAAAGGTCTATCACGACGACGACGAAAAGGGCGAATGTTTCCGCGCCTACCCCACCGTCGAGGCCTCCTACGAGGATCACGCCGAGTTCCTGGACAAGCAACCACGCTACGACTCGCTCTTTGTCTACGCTCCCGACGACTACCGCAGTTGGGCGCGGGGCTTGAAGGCGGCCGGCTACGCCACCGCCCCCGACTATGCCCAACGCCTCATCAAGATCATCGAAGAGAGCCACCTCTACCTCTTCGATCGCGAGGGGGGCAGTGCGCTCTATGCACGCAACGAAGAGGAGCGATTCTTCACCTCGTCCCCCGGCTATCTGCCGGCCGAGACAGGGGGTGAGGGGGTCGATCCCGACAATTTCCAGGTAACGATCGGCCACCACGGAGCCCACAGCGTCCACCGCTGCAACGGCATCCCCTTCGTAAGAGCCAAGCAGGAGGACACCTTCGAGGCCATCGGCAAGGAGTTGCGCCTCTCGGCCCGCAACCTGCGCAAGTTCAACGAGGTGGAGCCCACGGCCCAACCCCTGGCCGGCGAGGTGATCTTCCTCGAGCGCAAGCGAAACAGCTGGCAGGGGGCCGAGGAGTTCCACACGGCGGTCGAGGGCGAGAGCCTCTTCTCGGTATCGCAACGCTACGGCATCCGCCAAAAGAGCCTCCGCAAGCTCAACCGCATGAAACGCACAGAGCACCTCTTCGCCACGGGTCAGCAGGTGCGGATTCGATAAAATATCCCGGATAAAAAACAACAAAAGGACTCGCCTCCATGGAGGCGAGTCCTTTTGTTGCAAATAAAGAGAATTTACTTCTTGCCGGCACGAATAAATTCCGTGCCTTCTTCATAGACAATCACATCTCGACGCGACTCATAAGTGGCAACCCAAGTTTCATAATCCTCGTCTGACATATAGATTGTCTTGCCATCAAAAGTATAGGTTCCACCCCCATAGTAACCTTCAGAAGGAACACGCTCCGTATAGGTAGAATTGGCATTAAATGTCAAAGTCCAATCCGACTCAACATCAACCCAAGTGCCAACAATCAGCGCATTCTGACTCTGCGCCGCCTGCTCGTCTTTGTCCTCCTTGTCGCATGCCGTAAAGGCCACGCTCGTTGCGCTCAATACAAAGAGCATCATCATCAGTTTCCAAATTTTCATACCTTTCGTTTTTTAGGGTTAATAATAGTGTTTGATAAATCTATCACAAAGGTAGAAAGGTTTTCAGCGACAATGCCTTCGCTTGCGTAGAGGAGTATTCTACAATCTGTAGAGATTATTTCGACACCCGATCCCGAGGCGAGGGGCAAGAAGGGTCGATTTGCACCACATAGTATTGGAAAAAGTTGTGTTGCAAAAGTTGAGAGATTCGAAGCAGGAGGGCCGTATCGAGACTCTGTCGTTTGAAGATATCGTACACATTGGTTCGGTCGCAATAGAGTTCCTTTGCGAACCACCCCACCGAACGCCCTTGCCGGCGAAGCTCCTCCTTAATCAAATTTCCAATATGTATCATTCCGTACCGCAACAAAAACAGCGTGAGCCACTTCCTCATTCGCCATCGCGGTCTTGGACTACCTTGGAGCAGAAGAAAAGAAATGTTCACGCCGTAAACGGCATAAACACCAACTTTCATTCCCTGCTCCATACGAAAGTGTCCAAGTTCCGATGGCAAGAAAAAAGCCGATGCGCTTTTTTATTCCTATGGATCTACCCCAAAAAGAGGAGATCGAAAGCAAAGATAAGAAAAATTTTCGTTCGCTGTTCCCTATCTGAAATATAATGTGTAACTTTGCTAACGATTGCGGACGGCAAAACATCGCCCGCAAGCCAACGAAAAGAGAATATTATGGAGATCAGCCCACTCAGAGCACGCATCGAAGAGACGATCATCAAGAAATCGGCTCTCAAGCAGAAGGTATTCGACAACACCTTCTTTATTTTCAACGAACTCAAGGACACCCTTTTGGAGATGGCCTCCGAGATGGAGGACGACATGGAGGGTCGCATTGACAAACGCGTAAGGATTGAGTACCGCGACCGCGGCAAGTTTGAGGCGCAGTTGCAGGTGGCAAGCGACCTCTTGATCTTCCAGATGCACACCAACGTCTTCGAATTCGAGACCAACCATGTCATCTGGGAGAACCCCT
This sequence comes from uncultured Alistipes sp., assembly GCA_904502075.1. Classification (GTDB taxonomy): domain Bacteria; phylum Bacteroidota; class Bacteroidia; order Bacteroidales; family Rikenellaceae; genus Alistipes. The sequence goes on along the minus strand of CAJGDL010000008.1, from coordinate 20,348 downwards.
ATGTGCAAGCCGAACCCGACAACACCTATTGCGGTGTGATCAACATCTACAACTTCCTCTCCGATTCGTTCAAGTTCAACCGCAATGCCGACGAGGGCTACCTGATCGGCCGTCTGTTTATCAACCGCGAGCGGATGTTCTTTGTCGAGGGAAAGCGTCAGACGCTGGTGCGCGCCAAGGACTTTGGCATGCGTGAGATCGACCGTGGAGCCTTGGTTTCGATCCTCGAGGCGGCGATCAACTACGCCCTCGGCTTCGACCTGCTGTTGCCCCCCTACGAAAAATCGAAGCGCGTAACCGTAGACCAGTTCAACACGCGCATGGACAACTCGAAGTTCATCACCGGCAAGCGATTGGACTACGACTTCAACGTCGACGACATCTAATTTTTCGATTCGATGCGGTATTTTTTTACCGCCTTATCTCTTGAATGGGCTGCGCCGATGGACAGGCCATCCAAGCCAACCAACGATTCGCAATTTTGAATTTATGTATAGACTACTGACAACCCTTTTTGCACTCCTGACGAGTGCCACGCTCTGGGCCCAGAGCACCTTCGAGCGCGCCAATGCGCTCTATGACCACTACGAGCGTTGGAACATCGTTCCGACCACGGGCATGGTGGTCCCGATGGCCGATGGCAAACACTACACCCGCCTGGCGGGCGAGCGCATCGAGCAGATCGCCTATGCCGACAACTCCACCACCGAGCTCTACCGTGCTGGCAAGGGGGTCTCGGACTACACCGTAGCACCGAACGGTTCGATTCTTGTAAGCTACGGAGCCCATCCTATCTACCGCCACTCCTTTTGGGTGGATCGCCTCGTATGCGTGGTGGAGGGGGAGGCTGTGGAGGTTTCGCCCGAAATCGCCGAAAAGCGTGATGCCATCCTCTCGCCCGATGGCGAAAAGGTTCTCTTTTCGAGTCGCAACGACCTCTACATCTTCGACCTGAAGGAGCGTAAGACCCTGCGCCTGACCGATGACGGCCTCTGGAACCACGTCATCAACGGCACGACCGACTGGGTCTACGAGGAGGAGTTCGGTTTCACGAAGGGCTTCGCCTTCTCGCCCGACAGCCAAAAGGTGGCCTACCTGCGCTTCGACGAGAGCGAGGTACCCCTCTTTGAGATGATGCGCTTCGATGGCACGCTCTACAACCGTGCCTACACCTTCAAATACCCCAAGGCCGGGGACAAAAACTCGGTGATCAGTCTTTGGCTCTACGACCTCGCAACGGGTGAGAAGAGCCAAATCGACACGGGAAGCGAGCCGGATCAGTACATCCCCAACCTCGGTTGGACCCCCGCCGGAGAACTCTTCTTCTACCGCGTGGATCGTCGCCAGCGCCTCTTCGAGGTGATCCTGGATCGTGCCGAGGAGCAGCGCGTGATCTACCACGAATCGTCGCCCCGCTATGTGGAGCGTCCGATCGGCGAGGTGGTGCGTTTCATCGACCAAGACCGCTTCATCGTCCGCGAGGAGACCTCCACGGGATGGTGGCACCTCTACCTCCACAGCATCGAGAAGGGTCGCCTGAAGCCCCTGACTGCTGGCGAATGGGAGGTGGTTTCGGTACTCCATGCCGACAAGCGCGGTGTTTGGTACACCTCCACGGAGCAAGGCTCCACGCGCCGCGACCTCTACCGCATCAACCTCAAGGGGACGGGAAAAATACGTCTCACACAGGGTGAGGGGTGGCACGCCATCCTGCCGAGTGCCGACATGAGCTACTTCATCGACAGCTACTCCTCGGCCACGCAGCCCACGCAGATCACCCTGCGCGAGGGAAACAAGGGTGAATTGGTGCGCACCCTCTCGCAAGGCGAGTCGCCGGCCCATGAGGCGGTGGCAGCCCAAGCCGTTCCCACGCGCGAGTTCTTTATGTTCCGCACCGAACGAGGCGACGAGCTCAACGCCTGGGTGGTGAAGCCCCTCAATTTCGACCCCACGAAGCGCTACCCCGTGCTACTGACCCAATACTCGGGCCCCGGCTCACAGGAGGTAACCGACCGTTGGCGTCCCGACTGGACTGAGGCTCTGGCCCTGGAGGGCTACCTGGTCGCCTGCATCGATGCCCGCGGCACGGGATTCCGTGGCGAGGCGTTCAAGAAACAGACCTACGGCGACCTGGGTCGTCGCGAGGTGGAGGATCAACTCTCCTTTGCCCGCTATTGGGCGGCACAGCCCTATGTGGATGGCGACCGCATTGGTATCTACGGTTGGTCGTATGGTGGCTTCATGTCCTTGAGTTGCGCCCTGAAGGGCCATGGCCTCTTCAAGATGGTAATCTCGGTGGCCCCTGTCACCTCGTGGCGTTACTACGACTCGGTCTACACCGAGACCTACAACGGTCTGCCACAGGATTTCCCCGCTGGCTATGACGAGAACTCGCCTCTGAACTTCGAGGAGAAACTCTCGCCTCGCACACGCCTGCTACTGATCCACGGCACGGGCGATGACAATGTCCATGTGCAGAATGTGATGGAGATGGCTCGCCGCCTCAACCGCGATGGGGCCCGCTACGACATGATGATCTACCCCGATCAGAACCACTCGATGATGCCCGACGACCGCCGCAACGTGCGCGTCAAGATGTTGGACTACACCCTCGAGTTCCTCTAATCTTCGAGCAAAGCATCAAAAAATTAGGAGTTTGACTTTTGAAGTCAAACTCCTAATTTTTTGCGGTATCGGAAACCGGCCCTTACAAGGCTGCGATCGCAATCACCTCACGGTTGGCATCGTAAGTAATCTTGCAACGGCCCGTGTGGTTGATCGAGAGGTTGTTACCACCCTGCGATACGGCATACTCATTTCCGGGCTGCACCGTCGAACCGCTCTTCAGACCGCGATTCGTACCCCAACTCTTGTTGTAGCGCACCTTGAACTCGGCGGCACCGGCAAACTCCACCTCGGCCTCGAAGATCCCCTCGGCCACCTCGGTCATCATCACATCGCTGCCCCAATTGTTGAAGGTGCCTATCACACCCCACTTGCTCTCGCGAGGAACGAAGACAAACTGCTCGTCGCCCACCCACTGGGTGATCTCGGGGGTGAATTCGGTCGAGGTGCTCTCCGAATTGAGGGTAATGGTTGCGGTGTACTGCTTCCCCGAAGCAAAGGCCACGGCCTGCTCCAGGTGGAAGGTGTACTGCTTCTCGGAGGCAGTCGTTACCATCAGCGTGGGTTTCACATTGTCATGCGGAGCCAAAATCAAACGGAAGGTCTCCGTAGCGCGGGTCGGCTCGCGGAAGGCGCGAATCGTACCCTGATACTTGCTGACCGTCATCAGATCGAGGGTCTCGATATTATACTGCACCGCACCATAGACATTGGCAAACCAAAGATCCGAGATCTCCTCGCCCAACTCGTTGTTCACCGTCACCACCACCTTCGAGAGTTGGTGGCGGAAGGGGAGCGTTAAGGTTTCCTCCGTAGGGGCCGACTGCAGGCGGGCCAACATCAGGTCGCTGGCTGTGTAGTTCTCCCAGGAGGTCTGGTCGGCCTCGACATGGAACGACATCAGCTCACCGATCGCATGGCTGTAGGCCTTCTCGGCATCGTAGGGGTAGTAGGCCACCAGGTCGGCCGTGTAGCGCTCGTCGGCATACCAGAAGAGCTTATCCAACTCGTCAATCAGCCCATCGCCATTCGCATCACAGCTCAAAGCACCCCCCTCGGCCACCTCAAAACAGAGGTTGTCGAAGTGGGCCTTCTTCACCAGGGGATCAGCCTCCAGGTAGGCATCGGGCAGCAGCATATACAAACCAAACGCATCGCCCGCTTCAAAGGCGGTGTCGGTGGCACGCGTAAAGTCGGCCATGGCGGTCGAAAGCGAGAGCGCCTTCGCTGTCGAATGAGACTGCTCAGGGGTCAACTCCTGCTCGGTGTGGCACGCGACGAAGAGAAGCCCCGCCAATGCAACCATCGTAAACAAACACTTTTTCATCTTTCTCTTTGTTTTTAGTTTTGTGACCGGCAGACCGATCAAAGTCTGCCGGCCTATGCCCTTTTCAAGAAGATTTAACATCTTCTCTCTCAAGGTTAATTAGAGGGTCTTCCAATTCGTGTTGTCCGAGTTATCCCAAACATCATCGGGGACCACATAAAGCACCTTATCGTCGGTCGGAACGGTCAGGTCAGCGGTCTGGTTCCACTTGTTGTCCCAAGTGTTCTCCGTTGTACCGGGGTTCATACGGCAGAAGAGCATGCCTGCTGCACCGGCAGGAACCTCACACTCATAGATACCGGCAGTAGCCGAAGCGGTCATCGAAACCCAAGCATCACCAGCCTCAAACCAGAAGTAAGCAGCAAAGCGAGCACCATCTACCATCCAGTTTGCATTGGGCTGCAAATAAATCTTATTCTCGGGAACGACAATCTCCTCCTCGCTCTGCACGAAGTTGAGCTCCTCACCCTCGGCCCAGTCGGCGATCGTCCAGTCGATCACAACCTCGATAGGATCGGGCGTGGGAGGCGTGGGGGGCAGCGGCTCCTCGGGCTTCTCGATCTTCACCGAAGCGGTCGATACCGTACCGGCCTTGAACTCCACGGCGTTCTCCACCTTGAAGTTGTACTGCTGACCCGACTCCGTGGTGATCACCATCTTGGGAGCCACGGTCTGGGGAGCCATAATCAGCGTATAGGTGCCATCCTCCAGCAGACCGGCCTCGATGGTCATCGAGCCCGAAGCCTTCAGCGTCTCGGCAGCATTCTTCACCTCATAGGCAACCTGGCCGGCCACATTGGCAAAGCATACGCTTGCCACAGCATCGTCGGTCTCGTTTACCACCGTAAGGTTCACCTTCGAGAGCATGTGCTGGAAGGGGAGGGTGATGGCGTTCTCGGTCGGGGTAGCGGTCGTCGAAGCCACCATCAGGTCGCTGGCCGTGTAGGCGGCGTGCGAGGTCTGAGCGGCAGCCACCGTGAAGGTGCCCACCGTGGCGCTATAGGGATAGTAGGCTACCACCTGCGACTCCAAGGTCTCGTCCTCGTACCACACCTGCTTCGAAGCGGCAGCAAAGCCGTTGGCACCGAACGTGTAGGCTACGTTCGAGAGGTAAGCCTCGGGGTTGAAGATGAAGAGACCGATCTGGTCGCCCTGCTCAAAGGCGGTGTCGGTGGCACGCGTAAAGTCGGCCATCGATGCCTGGAGCGAGATCTCCTTGCCCTCTTTCGTTGCAGGAGCTACCTCCTGCGCGGGATCATTGCCGCACGAGGTCAGGAAGAGACCCACCAAGGCAACTACCGAAAAGAAAAACTTTTTCATAGCTAATGAGTTTAATTAAAAAGATTATTCAGTTATTTCTATCTCACAACATAACATTCGTACAAAAGTAGGGATTTTTTTTCTATCCTCCAAGATTTTCAGCCAAATAGTAAGGGTTGGCATCTATTTGCTGCCAACCCCGCCCCATGTCGAAGCCTCCTTGTGCATCAATCGTGCGCCACATAACGCGCCCCCACGGCCTGCCAATCAATCAAGGGCCAGATCGCCTCGATGGCCTTGGCGCGCCGATTGCGGTAGTCGATGTAGTAGGCGTGCTCCCACACATCAATGGCCAAGAGCGGGCGCATGTGATAACGCAATGGATTTCCGGCATTGGGCTCGCTGACGATGGCCAAACGCCCCGACTCCTCCTCCACGAGCCAGACCCAACCCGACCCGAAGAGCGAAAGACAAGCCTTCGTCAGGGCCTCCTTCAGTAGGGCAAACGACCCAAACCAACGATCCACCGCCTCGCGGAAATCACCCGAGGGTTCGTGGTGTGCCTCGGGCGAAAGGGTGTCGAAATAGAACTCATGGTTCCACACTTGGGCCGCATTATTGAAGATCGGCCCCTCGGCATCGCAGATAATCTGCTCGAGGTTCATCGTCTGAAAAGGGGTGTTGCGCACCAACTCGTTGAGTTTTTCGACATAGGCCTTGTAGTGCTTACCGTAGTGGTAGTCCAGGGTTTCGGCCGAGATGGCGGGAGCCAAAGCCTCCTTCGCATAGGGCAGGGGCTGCATCTCAAAGGGGGCAGTCCGTTTCGTGGGGTCTTGCTGCATAAAAAAGAGCGTTAAAAAGGTAAATAAAAGATGAATCATAACGTAAATTTCCCCCATGCATTGCAAATCCCACGCCAAAAGAATTGCAACGGAGGATTTGATACGCTACGGTTTGATTATAGGTGCGCCGAATGAAATTTTGCAGATCACTTGAAGGTTTCGGCGCAGAGAAATGTTTACGAGGGGATTTATGCAAAACATAAATCCCCTCGTAAACACAGCGCGTCATCCCGAGAATTTTCGCAATGACGAAGTTTATTTCTTAAATATCGGGCATGGCCCGATATTTAAGAAACTTTTTCCCTCTCCACCGATTTTTTCAGTGATCGTATTTTAGCGGAAGGGCTGTACTTGAGGTACTTCCCTTTCGAGGGAAAGGGAGGGCTAAAATACGGTATTATCACAACAAAAAATCACCGAAAGAAATCTGATTTTAAAGGAGGAAATTCCGCGCCGACATGAAATTCCCCCGGAAGGGCTGTACTTGTGGTGCTGCCCTTTCAAGGGAAGGGGAGGGCTAAAATACGGTATTATCACAACAAAAAAATCACCGAAAGAAATCTGATTTTAAGCGAGTAAATTCCGTGCCGACATGAAATTCCCCCGGAAGGGCTGTACTTGTGGTACTGCCCTTTCGGGGGAATGATTGAGGTGCGGAATTTACCGCTTAAAATCAGATTTACTCGGTGATTCGCTCAAGCTTAACCGTAAAGTGACGCATCAACTCCGTCTCCCATACGATCTTCACACCGCGCTTGATCTCGTGACGACGGTCGTATACGTTCTTCAGAGCGGCAGCGATCACATCCATGTGGTTGTTGGTGTAGGAACGACGAGCGATGCAGAAACGAACGAGATCCAAACCACCGAAGCGGTTCTCGCGCGTTACGGGATCACGGTCGGCCAAGATGTAACCGATCTCGCAACCACGCACACCGGCCTCGAGGTAAACCTCCAGAGCCAGGGTCTGAGCGGGGAACTCCTCCTTGGGGATGTTGGTCAGCACCTTCGAAGCATCAACGAAGATGGCGTGACCACCTACGGGACGCTGGTAAGGAATGCCGTACTCGTCGAGCTTGGCAGCCAGGTACTGCACCTGCTTGATACGGGTCTCGATGGTCTCGAGCTCGGTGTTCTCGTCCAGACCAACAGCCAGAGCAGCCATATCGCGGCCGTTCATACCACCATAGGTCAAGAAGCCCTCGAAGGGGATGCAGAAACGCTTGGCACCCTCGTACCAATCCTCGTGACGCGTAGCGATGAAACCACCCATGTTCACCAGACCGTCCTTCTTCGACGACATGGTCATACCATCGGCATAGGAGTACATCTCCTTCACGATCTCCTTGATGGTCTTATCGGCGTAACCCTCCTCGCGGGTCTTGATGAAGTAGGCGTTCTCTACGAAACGAGCCGAGTCGAATACGATGCGCGTGCCATACTTGTCGGCGATGGCACGTACGTCGCGCAGGTTCTTCATCGAAACGGGCTGACCACCAGCGGTGTTGTTCGTCACGGTTACGATGATGAAGGGGATCTTCTCAGCGTGCTCGGCCAGGGCCTTCTCCAGCTTGGCGCAATCTACCTCGCCCTTGAAGGGGAGCTCGAGCTGCGTATCCTTGGCAGCATCGATCGTGCAATCCAAAGCCGTAGCCTTGCGGAACTCGATGTGGCCCTTCGTGGTGTCGAAGTGCGAGTTACCGGGGATGATGTCGCCGGCCTTTACCAGGTGCGAGAACAGCACGTTCTCGGCAGCACGACCCTGGTGGGTGGGGATTACATACTCGAAACCGGTAAGACGGCCGATCGTCTCCTTCAACTCGAAGAAGGACTTCGAGCCAGCGTAAGCCTCGTCACCGGTCATCATGGCGGCCCACTGACGATCGCTCATGGCACCCGTACCCGAGTCGGTCAAACAGTCGATGTATACCTGCTCCGACTTCAGACCAAAGAGGTTGTAGTTGGCATCCTTGAGCCACTTCTCACGCTCCTCGCGCGTGCTCTTGCGCAAGGGCTCTACCATTTTAATTCGGTAGGCTTCTGCAAATGGGATTTCCATAAATCTTTGTTGTTTTAGGTTTTACAATATTTTGTTTTCTCTTTATTCGATCTTTTCGATGCGGGGCGGACTACTTGCCGGCCTTGTAGGCAGCAATACCATCCTGCAGGAACTTCACAAAGTTCGCCACCTCCAGGTCGTAGCCGTGGGGATCTACGAGCATCTCACCCTCGGCATTCTTCAGAATGTAGTAGGGCTGAGCATTCACACCGTAGTTCTTCAGGGCGTAGTGCGAGTTGATCTTACCGAGGCTCTTCAGGGTCTTACCCGAATCGGTTACCACCCAGTCGCTCTCGGGAAGAACAGTCTTGTCGTCCATATAGAGAGCAACGATCACATACTCGTTAGCCAGGATCTGCATCACCTGGGGATCCGACCATACGCGCTGCTCCATCTCGCGGCAGTTCACGCAGCCATGGCCCGTGAAGTCGATGAAGATGGGTTTGTCAACCTTGGCAGCATAGGCCTCGGCCTCCTTCAGATCGAAGAAGCCGTTCAGGCCGTTCGGCAGGTGGAGGAAGTCGGCATACTTGCGCTGCTCACCGGTAGCCGGAGCATTGGGAGCCGCAACAGCCGTACCCTGACCAATCACAAAGTCCTGCGAGGTAAGGGGAGGCAGATAACCCGACAGGGCCTTCAGCGGAGCACCCCACATACCGGGGATCATGTAGACAACGAACGAGAAGACCACGATCGAGAGGGCCAAACGACCTACACCCAGGTAGGGCATGTCGCTGTCGTGCGAGAACTTGAGTTTACCCAGCAGGTAGAGGCCCATCAGAGCAAAGACTACGATCCAAATAGCGAGGTATACCTCACGGTCGAGCAGGCCCCAGTGGTAGGTCTGGTCGGCTACCGAGAGGAACTTCATACCGAGAGCCACCTCAATGAAACCGATCACCACCTTTACCGAGTTCAACCAACCACCGCTCTTGGGCATATTCTTCAAGAGCGAGGGGAAGAGAGCCAACAGCGTGAAGGGAAGGGCAAAGGCGAGCGAGAAGGCCAACATCGTCACGATGGGGGTCCAGAACTCACCCGAGGTCGACTTAATGAGCACCGAGCCCACGATAGGACCCGTGCACGAGAAGGATACGAGCACCAGCGTCAGAGCCAGGAAGAAGATACCGCCCAAGCCCTTCGTGTCGGCCTTCTCGTCGGTCTTGTTTACCAGCCACGAGGGCATCGTGATCTCGAAAGCACCGAAGAACGAAGCGGCGAAGACCATGAAGACGAGGAAGAAGATGATATTGGGCAACCAGTGCGTAGCCAACCAGTTGAAGATGTCGGCCGTTACGGCATCGCCACCCACTACGCGGGTGATGATGATAATGGCGGCGATGGGCAGCGTGTAGAGGGCCACGATGAAGAAGCCGTAGAGCGAAGCACGCACACGGCCCATAGCGGCACCACCCTCTCCCTTAAGGAAGTACGACACAGTCATCGGCACCATCGGGAACACGCAGGGGGTCAACAGCGCGGCAAAGCCCCACAGCACAGCCTCGATGATGTAGCCCCAAATCGAGGCATCGCCCTTCTGCTCGGCAGCGGGAGCCACCTCGGCAGCGGCCGAACCGTCGCCCTTGAGCTCGAAGACAAACTCCTGATCCGTGGGAGGCAGGCAGGTACCCTCGTTGCAGGCCATGTAGTCCACCGTCATCTTCACGGTAGCGGCATCGCCGGCCACACGCACCTCCTGCGCAAAGGTAACCGCCTTCTCATAGTAACCGATCTCCATCTCATAGATGTCGTCGTACACGCGAACGAGCTCACCCTCAATCTGGAGCTCACCCTCGGGGGTAACGCCGGCCTGAGGCTCGAGCTTCACCTCCGTAGCCACGGGACCACCCAACTCATAGGGGCCCATGTCATAGACATGCCAGCCATTCTCGATGTTGGCACGCAACTCCAAGCGATACAAACCATCGCCCAACTCCTTGGACTCACTGGTCCACTTTACCACCTCCTGGGCCGATGCCGTAAAGGTCACCACGGCCATAGCCACGAGGAGCAATCTCTGCAAAAATTTGTTCATATAAGTTTGTTGTTTAGTTGTTTCAGTTCTCAACTTTTTCCCCAAAGGGACTATAAACCGGACAAAGATACACAGAAAATCGCAAAGGCCCAAAAATTCAGCAGGATAATTACAACCCCGAACAAAAAAAGCACCTCACTTTCCCCTCAAAGAGTGGGGGAAAAGCGAGGTTGCAAAGGTCAAAAATCCCCAAAATCGGGCAGTGGACAGGAGAAAGGAGCACCTCTACTCGGGAATCCCCAAACGACGACGCAGCCGCCGATGAAGGTCGTACAAGAAGAGGCCCAACAGTACAAAAATCAGCAGACAACGCTCCATCAGTGAGAACTCCGCAGCAGCGTTGCTCAACCAGATAAACATTCCTCCCCCCACACCAAGCATCAGCGCCACTGCCACGCCCATCAGCAGAAAGAGATGACGCACCTGACGACGAAATTGTGCTTGTTGCTCCCGACGCACGCGGCCCATCACCCGCTCGGTCAGGAAGAGGGGTGGAGAGGGCATGGGGCGCGACTGCACCACACAACGCAACTCGCTCTCATTTAGCTCTTTTCGTTGATCCATAGTTCCAACTTTTTTCGTATCCGGTGCAGGCGCACCTTACTATTGTTCTCCGTCAGGCCGAGAATCTCGCCGCACTCGGCCAACGGGCGGTTTTCGTAGTAGTGCAACTGCACCAGAGCCCGCTCCTCGGGTGTAAGGCGGTCGAGAGCTCGTAAAAGTGCCTCCTCGCGAAGCTCCTTCCGGTGGGCAAAACTCTGCTCCTCGGGCGATGAGTCGGCCACACGCTCAAGACGAGCCTCATCGAAGAGCGAAAAGAGGTGACGTTTGGGACGCACGGCCGAAAGTGCTGTATTATAGGCTATGCGATAGAGCCAGGTCGAGAAACGGCTCCGCCCGCCATAGGTCACCAAACGCGTATAGGCCTTCAGGAAGATGTCCTGCGTCAGCTCTTCGCTCTCCTCTCGTCGCCCGACAATGCCATAGACGAGTGAGAAGATCGGGCGGCCATAGCACTCGACCAAAGGGGCAAAGGCCTCGGCATCGCCTCCCAGCACCCGGCGAATCAATCGCTGTTCCTCTTCGTGGTTCATCTCGCAACATTAGACGACCAAAAGCTCATCGGGTTACAAAGGTAGTAGTTTTAACGAATCCGACAACTCGGTGTAACCATCTCCCCCGCCCTGCGTCTAAAGGGGCAAAGAGAACCTCCTGCCGGCAGAGCTGGAAACTTTATTGGAAAACCTTAATAAAAAAACAGACGATTATGAGCTTTTTGATGTTTCTATTTTATCTCTCGCTCCTATTTGCCATTTATCGGGTCGTGGAGCTTTCGCTCAAACGCTATGAGCGTTTGAAAGCGATGCAGAAATTAGAGGGCGAAGAGCTGATTGCCTACCTCGGCAAGGCCGAACCTGAACAAAAGAGCAATTCGCTCGAGCAGAGCAAGTGGTGGCTGATTCGCATTGCCAGCCTGCTGACTGGCATTGGAATCACCTTAGGATTGAGCCCCATAATCATCAATTGGGGCATCGAATTCGGCGAGGCCAACAAACTCTCGGACGATTTGAACGCCTTTGCCCTCATCGGATGCGGCCTCATCTGTAGTGCTGTTACACTACTGATCGAACTTATCATCGAACACAAGGTACGCAAACAATGCAATGAGTAACTGCGGCCACAGCCGAGCGCCAAGCGTAACGCTGAAAGCCAAATGAGCAATGAAGAATGAGCAATGAAGAATCCGCCACCTTTAGGCGGATTTTTTGTCGCTTGGGTGGTTTTGGGAATTTAGTTAGAGAGATTAGGGAAATTAGGGAAATTAAAGATAAAAATTCCCTAACTTCCCTAAAGCACATACCGCTTCGGAATTTCTGATTTTAAGCGAGGAAATTTTGTGATAACGAAGAATGCCCCGGATGGGATGTACTTGACGTACTTCCCATTCGGGGCAGTCGAGGCAGTGCAAAATTTACCGCTTACAAATCGGAAATTTTACATTTTCTTGCCAACATTGGTCTTCTTAGCCACCTTCGGAGCCGAAGCCTTAGCAGCCTTGGGAGCGGCAGCCTTGGCATTCTTCTTCTCGGCAACTACCGTTGCGTCCTCTACGGCGTCGGTCGTCTTCTTCGAGCGCGAACGACGGGTCTTGGGCTTAGCCTCCGTAGCAGCAGCGGGCTGGATACCGAGCGTGTAGGCCTCGTTGAAGTCAACGAACTCGATGATGCACATGTCGGCACCGTCACCCAGACGGAAACCGGTCTTCAGGATACGGGTGTAACCGCCCGGACGATCGGCAATCTTAGGAGCGATGGTACGGAACAACTCCGTAACGGCCTCCTTCTGCTTCAGATAGGAGAAAACGATACGACGCGAGTGCGTGCTATCCTCTTTCGACTTCGTAACGATAGGCTCTACGAAGCGCTTCAGGGCCTTGGCCTTAGCCACCGTCGTCTCGATGCGCTTGTGCAGGATCAGCGACGAAGCCATGTTCGACAGCATCGCCTTGCGGTGACCTGCCTGACGGCCCAGGTGATTGAAATTCTTATTGTGTCTCATTTAATTAGTCTTTATCAAGTTTGTAGATAGATACGTCCATACCGAACTTCAGGTTGAGCGACGTGAGCAACTCGTCCAGCTCGGTGAGCGACTTCTTACCGAAATTGCGGAACTTCAAGAGGTCGTTGCGGCTCAACTTCACCAGGTCGCCTACCGTGTCGACATCGGCAGCCTTCAGGCAGTTCAGGGCGCGCACGCTCAGATCCTGATCCGAAAGCTTGGTCTTCAACAGTTGACGCATGTGAAGGATATCCTCGTCGAACTCCTCGGTTCCATTGGTGTCCTCCATGTTGACGGTGATCTTCTCGTCCGAGAAGAGCATGAAGTGCTGGATCAAGATCTTCGCAGCCTCCTTCAAAGCATCCTTCGGGTGGATAGAACCGTCCGTAGTAATCTCCAAATTCAACTTCTCGTAGTCGGTACGCTGCTCCACACGGTAGTCCTCGATCGAATACTTCACATTCTTGATGGGAGTGTGAATCGAGTCAATCGGAAGCGTTCCGAACTCGCACTCGGCAGGGGTGTTCTCCTCGGCGGGAACATAGCCACGACCTTTACCAATGGTAATGGTCATCTGCATCTTGGTGTTGGGTGCGAGGTGGCAGATTACCAGCTCCGGGTTCAATACCTTGAACGAAGAGAGGAAGTTCGAGATGTAGCCTGCAGTCAGCTCCGTAACACCGGCGACATTGATGGTGACCTTCTCGGCCTCCTGGTTGTCCACCGTGCGAATGAATCGAACCTGCTTCAGGGCGAGAATGATGTCGATCATTCCCTCCTTCACTCCGGGTATGGCGGCGAACTCGTGGTCCACGCCGGCTACCTTCACCGTCGTGATGGCGTAACCCTCCAGCGAGGAGAGCAGCACACGGCGCAAGGCATTACCGACGGTCATACCGAATCCGGGCTCCAACGGACGGAACTCGAAGGTTCCGAACGAAGAGGTCGAGTTCAGCATGATCACCTTTTCAGGTTTCTGAAATGCTAATATTGCCATAATATTGAATTGGTTGTTTAATTACTACTTGGAGTAGAGCTCAACAATCAGCTGCTCCTTGATGTTCTCGGGAATCTCCTCGCGCTCGGGCTTCTGCAGGAACTTACCCGTCAGGGTAGCACCGTCCCACTCCAACCAAGCGTAGCGGCTCTTCGACGAACCGGCCACGGCCAAGGTGATCACCTCCAAACTCTTCGACTTCTCGCGAACCGATACCACGTCACCGGCCTTGAGTGCGTACGAGGGTACATTTACAACCTCGCCGTTTACGCAGATGTGGCGGTGCGATACCAGCTGACGAGCGGCAGCACGCGTGGGAGCAATACCCAAGCGGTAAACCACGTTGTCCAGACGGCACTCCAGCAGCTTCAGCAGGTTCTCACCCGTGATACCACCCATACGGGCAGCCTGCTCATAGGTGCGAGCGAACTGCTTCTCCAAGAGGCCGTAGGTCATCTTAGCCTTCTGCTTCTCGTTGAGCTGCGTACCATACTCCGATACCTTCTTGCGCTTGCGAGCCAAACCGTGCTGTCCGGGAGGGAAGTTGCGCTTCTCCAGAACCGTGTCGGCTCCATAAATAGCCTCGCCGAAACGACGGGCGATTTTCGATTTAGGTCCAATATATCTTGCCATTGTCTTTTACTTTTTTTGCGTTAAAAAACTTTCTTAACCTCGTCTTGTGTTATACGCGACGACGGTTGGGAGCACGACAACCATTGTGGGGCATCGGCGTAACGTCGATGATCTCCGTTACCTCGATACCGGCACCGTGGATGGTACGAACGGCCGACTCACGACCCGCACCGGGACCCTTCACATAGACCTTCACCTTGCGCAGACCCATATCGTAGGCAACCTTTGCGCAGTCGGCCGAAGCCGTCTGGGCGGCATAGGGAGTGTTCTTCTTCGAGCCGCGGAAACCCATCTTACCGGCCGAAGACCAGCTGATTACGTCACCGTTCTCGTTGGTAATCGTAACAATTACGTTGTTAAACGTCGAGTGAACAAAGGCCATGCCCTGTACGCCCACCTTAACAACCTTCTTCTTAACAGTTCCAGTTTTCTTTGCCATAACTCTCTATGATTACTTCGTTGCCTTTTTCTTGTTAGCTACAGTCTTCTTGCGACCCTTACGCGTACGAGCGTTGTTCTTCGTGCTCTGACCGCGAACGGGAAGACCCAGACGGTGACGGATACCACGGTAGCAACCAATATCCATCAAACGCTTGATGTTGAGCTGTACGACCGAGCGGCACTCGCCCTCGACCTTGATACCGAGATCGGCGATCGTCGAACGAATTGCGCCAACCTGCTCATCGGTCCACTCCTCGACCTTGATATCGTAGCTGATACCGGCTACGTCGAGGATCTGGCGAGCCGTCGAGCGACCGATACCGTAGATATAGGTCAAGCCGATCTCGCCTCTTTTGTTTTTGGGTAAATCTACACCAACTATACGTGCCATAAATTTCTTTTTTCTTTAATTACTAAAAACATTAACCCTGGCGCATTTTGAACTTCGGGTTCTTCTTGCAGATCACGTAGAGCTTGCCCTTACGCTTCACGATCTTGCAATCCTCTGATCTTTTCTTGATCGATGCTTTTACTTTCATAATTCAAGCAATCATTTGTTATTTGTACCTGAAAGAGATACGTCCCTTGGTCAAATCGTAGGGAGTCATCTCCACTTTCACTTTATCTCCGGGCAGGATCTTGATGTAGTGCATACGCATCTTACCCGAGATATGGGCCGTAATCACGTGGCCATTGTCCAACTCAACGCGGAACATTGCGTTCGACAGCGCCTCGATGATGGTACCGTCCCGTTCGATTGCAGTCTGCTTTGCCATAGAAATCTATTCTACAAGTTATTTTCAATGATGGTGTAATCTGTCAAAATGTCGGGCCCGCCCTTGCGGATCGCTACGGCAAATTCGTAGTGAGCCGCCGCCTTGCGATCGCGTGTGCGGATGGTCCAACCATCCGACTCACACACAACCGCTCTATTGCCCAAAGTGATCATCGGTTCAATACAGATAACCATACCCTCTTTCAAGAGCGGTCCTCTGCCGCGAGCTCCGTAGTTCGGAACACCCGGGTCTTCGTGCATCTTACGACCCAGACCATGTCCCTCCAACTCCCGGACTACGCCGTAGCCGAACTTTTCGGCATACTCCTGCACCGCTGCCGAGATATCGCCTACGCGATTTCCGGCCTTCGCCTGTGCTGTACCCCTATAAAGAGCCTCTTTGGTAACGGTCATCAGCTGCCTAACTTCATCAGCAACTTCTCCGACGGCAAACGTATAAGCCGAATCACCAACAAACCCCTTCATAAACGTACCTATATCGACCGATACAATATCACCCTCCTTCAGGATGCATTTCTCCGACGGAATGCCATGTACCACCACCTCGTTCACCGAGATACAGGTGGATGCCGGATAGCCCTGGTAACCCAGGAAGGCCGGCACGGCACCGTGGCTACGGATAAACTCCTCGGCCACTCGATCCAACGCTGCGGTCGAAACCCCGGGCTTGATGTGTTTGCCCACCTCGGCGAGCGTACGGCTCACCAACAGGTTGTTCTCGCGCAGGAGTTCGATCTCCTCATCCGTCTTCAGATAGATCATCTTCTTTTCGATCTTAACTTCGGCAAAACATTTTAGTGGCGACCCTGAATTCGTCCGGTCTTCATCAGACCATCGTAGTGACGCATCAGAAGGTAGCTCTCTATCTGCTTCAGAGTGTCGAGAACCACACCCACCATAATCAGCAACGAGGTACCGCCATAGAAGTAGGCGAACGACTGCTGGATGTTCAGGAAGCGCATAGCCAGGGCGGGCAGGATTGCCACGATAGCCAGGGCCACCGAACCGGGAAGGGTGATTCGCGTCATGATGCCGTCGATGTAGTTCACGGTCTGCTTACCGGGCTTAACGCCGGGGATGAAGCCACCGTTACGCTTCATATCGTCAGCCATCATTTGAGGATTGATGATAATTGCGGTGTAGAAGTAGGTAAACGCAATTACCAACACTGCCAGCGTGAAGTTGTACCAGAAGCCGGTCATCGAGGCAAATGCTGCGGCAAAGCCGGGAGCAACCGACTGGAACAACATCGGAACAAACATCAGCGCCTGAGCGAAGATGATAGGCATCACATTGGCTGCATTCATCTTCAAGGGAATGTACTGACGTACACCGCCATACTGCTTGTTACCGACAATGCGCTTGGCATACTGTACGGGAACCTTGCGGACTGCCTGAACCAGTGCGATCGTGGCCATGAAGACCAGGAAGAGGAGCACGAGCTCAAGAATCAGCATGAACGCGCTACCGGCCGACGTCGAGAAGCGAGCCGTAGCCTCGGCCAAAAGGGCGTGAGGCAGGCGAGCCACGATACCGATCATAATGATCAGCGAGATACCGTTACCGATACCCTTGTCGGTGATCTTCTCGCCAAGCCACATGACGAACATCGTACCGGCGATCAGAATAACCGTAGCGTAGGCGTAGAACCAAGGCGTTGCACCGTACACGAAGGCGGGACCCGAGGTCATAGCCAGGTTGGCTACATAGGCGGGGCCCTGGAGTGCCAGTACACCGATGGTCAGCAGACGCGTCCACTGGTTCATCTTGCGGCGTCCGCTCTCACCCTCCTTCTGCAGCTTCTGCACGGCGGGAATCATCATGCCGGCCAGCTGGATGATAATCGAGGCGGTGATGTAAGGCATCACACCCAAGGCAAAGATCGAGGCATTACCAAATGCACCGCCCGAGAAGACATTCAGAAGACCCAGAAGACCGTTCTCCTGACTGCTCAACTGGCTGGCAAGGCCCTGCAATGCGTTGGGGTCAATACCCGGGAGCACCACAAAACTGCCCAAACGATAGATAAGAAGAAGACCCAGCGTGTAGAGAATACGTTTACGCAGCTCCTCAATCTTATATATGTTTTTGAGCGTTTCAACAAATTTCTTGTTGGCCGCCAGCATGGCCACGATGGCCACGATGACGATACCAACCAAGAGATAACTTTTCATAGTAGTTCGTTTTTGAGATTACAACTTCTCTACGCTACCGCCGGCAGCCGAGATAGCAGCCTCAGCGCTCTTCGAGAAGGCGTGAGCCTTCACCTGCAGAGCCTTCGATACGGCACCGTTACCCAAGATCTTCACGCGGTCGTTGCCCGAAACGAATCCGGCAGCAACCAGCGTCTCGAAGGTGATCTCCGACAGATTCTTCTTCGTCGAGAGCTCCTCGAGCGTCGAGAGGTTGATGGCCTTGTACTCCACACGCTTCAGGTTAGTGAAGCCGAACTTGGGCAGACGACGCTGCAGGGGCATCTGACCACCCTCGAAGCCTAACTTACGCTTGTAACCCGAGCGCGACTGAGCACCCTTGTTACCGCGCGTCGAGTAACCACCGTGACCCGAACCGGCACCGCGGTCGACACGCTTATCGTGGTGGGTCGAACCCTTTGCGGGTTTCAAATTATTGAGTTCCATAGTTTACTTTACGCTTTAAGTGTTACTTATTTTACCTCCTCGACCTTTACGAGGTGCTTCACGCGCTCGATCATACCCTTGATGATCACCGAGTCATCGTGCTCAACGCTGGCGTTAATCTTCTTCAGACCAAGTGCGTCGAGGTTCTTGCACTGCTGCTTCGTAGCACCAATGCGGCTTCTCAGCTGAGTAATCTTTAATCTTGCCATCTTCTTGAAAATTAACCGTTAAACACCTGCTTCAACGAGATACCGCGAACCTGAGCAACCGTGTAGGCATCACGCAACTCGCACAGAGCGGCGATCGTAGCCTTCACCAGGTTGTGGGGGTTCGACGAACCCTTGCTCTTTGCGAGCACGTTCTTGATACCGGCCGACTCCAACACGGCACGCATAGCACCACCGGCGATGATACCCGTACCGGGGGCTGCGGGGCGAATCATCACCAGCGAACCATCGAAACGGCTCTCCTGCTTGTGAGGAATCGTACCATTGATAACGGGGATCTTCACCAGGTTCTTCTTGGCATCCTCCACGCCCTTGGCGATAGCTGCCTGAACCTCCGACGCCTTACCCAGACCGTAGCCTACCACGCCATTCTCGTTACCTACCACAACGATAGCCGAGAAGGTGAAGGTACGACCACCCTTGGTAACCTTGGTAACGCGATTAATGCTTACGAGGCGATCCTTGAGCTCCAAGTCGCTCGTGCGTACTTTCTTTACATTCATATTTGCCATAATCGCTTAGAATTTAAGGCCACCCTCGCGAGCAGCGTCAGCTAACATTTTTACTCGGCCATGGTAGAGGTAACCGTTACGGTCGAAAGCCACGGTCTCGATACCCTTGGCAGCAGCACGCTCGGCAGCGAGCTTACCTACCAGAGCAGCTACTTCACACTTGTTCTTGCCGGCAGCAGCCTCTACAACCTCCTTGTCCAGCGACGAAGCCGTTGCGAGGGTTACACCTGCCAGGTCATCAATGAACTGCACGTAGATCTGCTTGTTGCTACGGAATACAGTCATACGAGGCTGCGATGCGGTACCGCTCACGATCTTGCGGATACGCATCTTGATGCGCTCTCTTCTCTCAATCTTATTCAGTGACATATTTCTATACTCTATTTACTATTTACCTGCAGACTTACCTGCCTTGCGACGCAGAACCTCGCCTACGAACTTGATACCCTTACCCTTATAAGGCTCCGGCTTACGCAGCGAACGGATCTTGGCGGCCACCTGACCTACCAACTGCTTGTCGATACTCTTCAGCGTTACAATGGGGTTACCCTTCTTCTCGGTTACAGCCGTTGCCGTTACCTCTGCGGGGAGCATGAGGTGCGTATCGTGCGAGTAACCAAGGCTCATCTCCAGGATGTTGCCCTTCACCTCGGCCTTGAAACCAACGCCTACGAGCTCCTGCTTGATCTCATAACCCTTCGATACACCAACGACCATGTTGTTGATCAGGGCACGATACAGACCGTGCAGCGAACGGTGACGGGGCTGATTCGTAGGACGGCTTACCAAAACGGCGGGAATCTCCTTCTCGGTCTTGGCATCCACATAAGCACCGACCTCGACTTTGATGTCCGAGTCAACCTTCTGACTCAGCGTACCAAGAGGCCCTTTCACGCATACCACGTTACCGGCCTCGACCGTTACGGTCACGCCTGCGGGTATGTTTACAGGTAATTTACCAATTCTTGACATAATGTGTTTAGTTTTTTAAGTTTTTCATTAGTAGATGTAGCACAGTACCTCACCGCCTACGTTCTCCTTGCGAGCTGCAGCGTCGGTCATGATACCCTTCGAGGTCGAGAGGATAGCGATACCCAGACCGTTCTGTACGCGGGGCATATCGGCCACCGAAACATACTGACGCAGACCGGGACGGCTGACACGTTTGAGATCTTTGATGGCGTTAGTCTTGGTCTGCGCGTTGTACTTCAGAGCGATCTTGATGGTCGAGAAACCACGCTCGTCGGTGTCAAACTTGTAGGCCAAAATGTAGCCCTGTTCGTAGAGAATCTTAGTGATCTCCTGCTTAATTTTTGAGCCGGGAGCTTCAACCACCTTGTGGTTGGCTTTCACCGCGTTTCTAATTCGCGTGAGAAAATCCGCAATAGGATCTGTC
>CAJGDL010000007.1 GCA_904502075.1 uncultured Alistipes sp. | reverse complement strand
CGACCCGGGTTGCAACCCCAGGTAGCGATCCATACGCTGCTCTGAGGCAAAGGAGAGTTTGCCCTGGTGGAGGCGGTGCTCCAGGTCGTGGATTGCGAGCGCCTGGTCGCAGTCGAAGCAGACCAGGTAGTGGCGATTGCCCTTGTGGTTGCGGAAGAAGAGGTTTTTGCAGTGCTTCGAACCATCCTGCCTCCAGTGAGCCTTTGCCTCCTCGATTGTCGGTGAGGCGGGGTGCTCGTACCACTCATATTGAAATCCGTGCTCGTCGAGCCACTTCAACACTTTCTCTATTCGCTCCATCTCTTTTATTATTAGCAGTCAGCCCTCAATTGTGAATCACCCTTCTACTCCACATACAGCACCAACCCCTTGAGGTACTCGCCCTCGGGGTGGTAGATGTTGATGGGGTGGTCGGCCGGTTGGGTCAGTTGGTGTAGGATTCTCACCTTGCGCCCCGCGATGGCCGCTGCCGAGAAGACCGTGGTGCGGAACAACTCCTTCGATACGGCTTGTGAGCAAGAGAAGGTGAAGAGGATACCTCCGGGCTTGATCTGGCTCAGGGCGCGGGCATTCAAGCGTTTGTAGCCCTGCATGGCATTACCCAACACCTTGTGGTGCTTGGCAAAGGCGGGCGGGTCGAGAATGATCAGGTCATACTTCGGGCCGATCTCCTTGAGGTACTCCACCGCATCAACGGCAAGCGAGGAGTGGTTTACCCCCTCCCCAAAGTTGAGCACCATGTTTTCGTCGGCGAGCTTCACGGCGCGCTCCGAGGCATCGACCGAGACCACCTCCTTGGCCCCTCCGGCCATGGCATAGACCGAGAAGCCGCCCGTGTAGCAGAAGGTGTTGAGCACAGTACGCCCCTTGGCGTAGTGGCCCACCAATTCGCGGTTGCGGCGTTGGTCGATGAAGAAACCGGTCTTCTGTCCCTCCTCCCAATTCACCTGGAACTTGTGGCCGTTTTCGAGCACGGTCTGTGTGGCACTTTCGGCACGGCCGTAGAGGTAGCCGTCCACGGCATTGAGCCCCGCCTTGTAGGGGACGGTCTGCGAACTCTTGTCGTAGATGGCCGTGATGCGGTCGCCATAGACCGCCCGGATGGCCGAGGCGATCTCCAGGCGCGAGCGGTACATACCCACCGAGTGGCACTGCACCACGGCGGTCGAGGCGTAGATGTCGACCACCAGGCCCGGCAGCGAGTCGCCCTCGCCGTGAATAAGTCGGTAGCAGGTGGTCTCCGCATTGTCGGTCAGCCCCAGCAGGTGGCGTACATCGTAGGCCGTGGCCACGCGCTTCTCCCACCAAGCCGAGTCGATAGGCTCCTGTTCGAAGGTGAGTACGCGCACGGCAATCGAGCCGATCTGGTAATGGCCGCGGGCGATGAAGTCGCCCTGCTTGGTGAAGATATCCACCAGGTCGCCCTCGCGGGGCTCCTCTTCGGCTTTGATATACTCCACGGCTCCGGAGAAGATCCAGGGATGGCGGCGCAGCAACGACTCCTCCTTGCCGCGTCTGAGATAGACTTGTGCAATCATGCGCGTTTCGATTTTTGCGTGTTGATTTTGGGTGTGTTGTTGAGTTTCTCGTAGATGCAGCCGCAGACCCAGGCATCGGTGGCGGCGTACATCTGCTGTTGGGGGGTGAGGCTGGCGGCCTCCCAATTGCTCAGGCGTTGGGCCTTCGAGACGCGCTTGCCAAGAACCAGGGCCGACATCTTACGAATCGACTTCTCCTCGATGCCCCATTCACTGACAATCTGCTGAAGATCCACGAAGCCTGCTTCGCGGAAGTGCCTTAACTCCTTGAGTCCGCTCAAATCGCCATGCACGGCAGCTCCTACCTTCTTTACCTTGGGGTTCTCCAAGAGGCGCAGGATCGGTTTGTCGAGCGGAATGCGGCAGAGTCGGAAGAGAAAGCAGCGCTTCGGGGTGGAGAGTTGCAGCAGCGATACGCGGTAGTGTACACCGGCCTTGAATGAGGGGCGGGTCTCGGTGTCGAAACCGATTACGGCTTCGCGGCCGAGCTCCTCGCAGGCAGCTTCGATCTGTTCCGGCTGGTCGACAACAACGATCTCACCCCCGAATTGCGCGGCAGGCAATTGGGCGGTTTCGTCGTTCGATAGGGTGGCTTGAAACGGGCTTATTCTCTCCATAAGATTGCTTTGACCCACAAAGGTATAAAAAACTATTGAAAGTCGAACAATTTTTTAGCCTCTTTGCATCAAAAGGTTCTTGTGAATGGAGTTGCTAACGCAGAAAAATTTTTCCATCATCGCCTTGTCTGATCTTTCGCTCGTCGAGGAGTCGGTCGATCGCCTCGCTTCCCTGCTCGGGCGAACATTTCGATTTCTGGATCGTCTCTCGGATGGTTAGGGGTCCTTCGTGTAGCAACTCGAGAATCCTCTCTTCGACTCTTTTGGGGGCCCTCTTTCGGGCACGTTTCTCTTCGAGGCAGTAGTCGCAGACCCCGCAGTGGCGGGGCTCCTCCACTCCGAAGTATCGCTCCATCAGGGCCGATCGGCACTCCGTTGAGGCGTTGGTGTAGTGGAGCATTTGCTCGAAACGCTCCGAGGCGAGCTCCTTGCGGATTTTGTAGGTTTCGGGCGAGATGTAGAGGTCGGCCTTGGGAAGTCGCTCGGTGGGGTAGTAGATCAGGGGCGAGCGGTTGGAGGGGACATAGCGGATGATGCGCAGTTGCCAAAGTCGCTTCAGAAGCTCCTTGACGCGCTCTACCGTGTAACCACTCCAGTGGGCGATCTCCAATTCGTCGATCTTGCGGAATTCGGTGAAGACGCCGTTGTAGAGGCGCAAAATGGTGCGGATGAAGGGGTCCAACTCATCGCGTTCGCAACGGATGCGGTAGAGGTCGTCGCGGCTCACACAGAAGATGATACGGGCCGGATTCTCCATCTCGTCGGTCAGGGTGAGGTAGCCGTTCTGCTCCAAGAGGTCGGCTGCCGCGCGTACCATCCCGTGGTAGAGGTGTTCGCGGGCGCAAAAGTCGTGGATGTTGAAGGAGTAGGAGCCCAATTCGCCCTCTCCGATCGGAATCTGGAGGTAGGATCCGATCTTTTCGTAGATCTCCTTCACCTTGTCCAGCGGGGGAAACTCCGCCAGAAAGCGTTTTCTTACACGCTCCGCATCGTCGGGGCCCACCATCAGCAGAGCGTAGCTGCGCTTTCCGTCGCGGCCGGCGCGGCCCGCCTCTTGGTAGTAGCTCTCCAGTGAGTCACACATGGTGTAGTGGACCACGAAGCGGACATCGGGCTTGTCGATTCCCATGCCGAAGGCATTGGTGGCCACCATGACACGCGCCTTGCCCGACATCCACTCCTCCTGACGAAGTGCGCGTTCGGTGTGGGGCAACCCTCCGTGGTAGGCCGCTGCCGTGATACCCTCTCCGCGCAGCATCTCAGCGATCTCCTCGGTTGCCTCGCGCGTGCGGACATAGACAGTTCCCGACCCCTCCACATTGCGGATCAGTCGCAAGAGTTGGCCGTTCTTGTCCTCCACATGGCGCACGGCATAGCTCAGATTCGGACGCGAGAAGTCGCCTCGAAAGATCCGTTTTTCGTCGAAGCGGAGGTTCTCCATGATGTCGTTGGCCACGGTGGAGGTGGCCGAGGCGGTGAGGGCCACCATCGAGGCCTCGGGGCATCGCTCGCGCAGTTCGGCGATGTGGCGATAGGCGGGGCGGAAGTCGTAGCCCCATTGAGAGATACAGTGGGCCTCGTCGACAGCAATCAGGCGCACATTCATCTTGTGGAGTCTTAGGCGCAGGCTCTCCGACGGGACACGCTCGGGGGCCATGTAGAGGAAGCGCATGTGGGGGTCGTAGGCGCAGTTGTCCAGGGCAATGTCGATCTGGCGGGGCGAGAGCCCGGCGTGGATAGCCACCGCTCCGATCCCCTTGGCGCGCAGGCGATCCACCTGATCTTTCATCAGGGCGATCAGCGGGGTGATGACGATCGTAAGCCCCTCGCGGGCGAGGGTGGGAACCTGGTAGATCAGGGACTTACCGCCTCCCGTGGGCATCAACACCAACACGTCGCGACCCTGCATGATCTCTCCGATCACCTCCTCTTGCAGGGGGCGAAACGAGTCGAACCCCCAGTAGCGTTTGAGGACTTGCTGCGGGGTTTCGGGGGAGGGTATGGCCTTGTTTTTCGGTTCCATCTCCACAAAAGTAGGTAAAATTGGTGATAAATTAGGTGTTTTCGAGAAAAAAAACTATCTTTGTCGCGTTAAGTAGACGAATATCAATGAAGATCAACGAAGCCTATAAAGTGCGCGAGATGGCCGGTGAGCATGTGGTAATCATGCAGGGTCGTCTGGGTGTGGATATGACCCGCGTGATTTCGCTCAACGAATCCTCACTCTTGCTCTGGAACGAACTCCAAGGAAAGGAGTTCGAGGTGGCCGATGTGGCCGACCTGCTTGTCGAGCACTACGAAATTGACCGCGAGGTGGCCATGCGCGATGCTGCCGCCTGGGTGGAAAAGTTGGCCGCTTGTAAACTCCTATAAACGAAGAGCCCTTTGAATCGAAGACGACGCATATCTCTCTTGTTGCTCGCCGTCTACCTCGTGGTGATGAGCGTGCCGGCTCTCGCCTCGCTTACCTGTACCTGTGAGGCGCACGGAGTCCGGGAGATGGCGTGCTGTGGTTGCTCGGGCTCCTCGTGTGACGAGAGCCATCCCCATGGGCGCGGACATCTGCACTTCGATTCAATGTGCTTGTGCAACCATTCGCACGATACGGAGGTTGCGCTCTATACCTTCTCCACGGATGAGGAGAGTCGCCACGCCCTGCGTTGCGTGGTCTTCCAATTGCCTGCAGTCATTGCTTGCGAGGCTCCACTTTTCGATTTTACCCCCTCCGATTGCCTTCGCATTCGCTTGCGGTCGGAAGAGGGCAGGGATCAACTCTGCCCGCCCACCTTCGGATTGCGTGCACCGCCGGTACTTGTTTAAGTGTTGGAACGGGGACTCCTGCAGAGGGGCTCCCAAATAGGCTTTCTCTTGAATTCAGAGAGAGTACACATGAAACAAGAAATCGAAACCTATCGCAAAGAAACTTGCAATGAAAATGAAATATCTGTTCACAACCCTGACTTTATTCCTTTCGATCGCTACGGCCATGGCCCAGGAGGTGCGTGGTCGCGTCGTGGATCAAAACAACGAACCCCTGATCGGTGCCACGATCCTTTGGGAGGGTACCACCGTCGGCACCCTTTCGGATGCGGAGGGTAACTTCCATATTCACCGTGTGAAGGGCTTTGAGAGCCTAGCCGCCAGCTACCTGGGGTATGGCATCGCCCGCCATACCATTGATGCCGATACCTCGGAGGTGCTTTTCCGCCTCGAAGAGGAGGGCGTGGGCATCGAATCGGTTATTGTTGAGAGTACCATCGGAGGAAACTTCGTCAAGAGCGACGGCCTGCTTAAAGGGGAGATGATCTCCTTTGCCGGCCTCTGCAAAATGGCCTGCTGCAACCTGGCCGAGTCGTTCGAAAACTCCGCCTCGGTGACCGTGGGCTATAGCGATGCCATCTCGGGCGCTCGTCAGATCAAGATGCTCGGCTTGGCCGGTACCTATACCCAGATTCTGGACGAGAATCGCCCCGTTATGCGCGGTCTGAGTGCCCCCTACGGCTTGAGTTACACACCGGGTATGTGGCTCAATTCGATTCAAGTATCGAAGGGTGTGGCCTCGGTGACGGCCGGCCACGAGGCCATTACGGGTCAGATCAACCTCGAGCACCGCAAGCCCACCGACGAGGAGCGTCTCTTCATCAACGGCTACATCGACGATGAGTTGCGCCCCGAGATCAACATCTCGTCAGCACTTCCCGTAACGAAGGATGGCAAACTCTCGACCGTGATCTTGGCCCACGGCTCGATGGATACCGACAAGAATGGCATGGATCACAACCACGACGGCTTTCGCGACATGCCCCGTACGAACCAGATCAATGTGGCCAACCGCTGGCTCTACCAGGCCGACAACGGCTTGCAGTTGCGCTGGGGTGCCAAGTATGTGGAGGAGAACCGCTTGGGCGGTATGACGGCCTACACGAAGGAGATGCACGAGGAGCGCGAGAAACTCACCGAGATGGATCCCATGACCCCGGCCGGCGAGCAAAACATCCGTTCGATTGTCGATCGCGGCATCTATGGCTCGCACATCAACAACCGCAACGCCAATGCCTACATCAAACTCGGTACGCCGATCGGTGCCGCGGTTTATGATGTCGATGTGCAGGAGGAGTTGCGCTCGAACCTGGCCATGATTGTGGACTATGACTTCTTTAACGAGGATGCCTACTTCGGTCTGAACGACTACTACGGTGAGGAGCACACTGCGACGGCCAACCTGATGTATAACCACTACTTCACCCCCCGCTCGACCCTTATCGTCGGCCTCTCGGGACAGATGCACTTCTACACCGAGCAGCTGCGCAACAATCAGCCGCGCGACTACGCATCGGATATCGTCTTCTTCGGCCCCCTCTACAACTTCAACCGCGAGGAGCACGAGGTGGGTGCCTATGCCGAGTATACCTATTCGATTCGCGACAAGTTCTCGCTGGTGGTGGGTGCCCGTGGCGACTACAACTCCTTCTACGACAAACTCTACTTCACCCCGCGCGGCCACATCAAGTGGAACATCACCCCGACGACCGTTCTGCGTGCCTCGGCCGGTATGGGTTACCGCTCGACCAACCTGATTACCGACAACATCGGAGTCTTGGCCACGGGTAGAACCCTGCGGATCAATGACTTTGACCACTTTAACCGCATGGAGGAGGCCCTCACCCTGGGAGGATCACTCACGCAGACCTTTACCCTGGTGCGCGAGAAGGATGCCACGCTGAGCTTCGACTACTTCCGTACGCAGTTCAACAACCAGGTGGTGGCCGACCAGGAGTATCAGCCCGGCGTGGTCTACTTCTACAACACCGACGGCTACTCCTACACCGACTCCTACCAACTCGACTTTACCTGGACCCCCGTGGAGCGTCTCGACATCTTCGCCACCTTCCGCTATACGGACAGCGCCATCACGCTCAACCGTCCCGATGGCTCGCGTCAGCGCGTGGAGCGACCCCTGATCAGCCGCTATAAGACTCTGCTCAATGTGCAGTATGCCACCAAGTTC
The DNA here is from genome assembly GCA_904502075.1 of uncultured Alistipes sp. Taxonomy (GTDB): domain Bacteria; phylum Bacteroidota; class Bacteroidia; order Bacteroidales; family Rikenellaceae; genus Alistipes. Next base: position 17,052 of record CAJGDL010000007.1, on the reverse strand, counting down.
CGTCGCTGGACCTTCGATGCCACGATTCAGTTCAACGGCCCTTCGCGTCTGCCCGACTTGAATGGTGGTTTGGACGAGATGAACTACTCGCCCGCCTACCCGATGCTCTTTGCGCAGATCAGCCGCAAGGTGGGTCAGTTCGATATCTACCTCGGTTGCGAGAACATCCTCGGCTACACGCAGGACGACCCCATCACCGTGAACGGAGCCAAGTTCGAGCCCGGCATGAACCCCTTCGACCCCTCGTTCAACTCCTCGGCGGTGTGGGGGCCTCTGATGGGGCGTAAGATCTATTTGGGATTCCGCTTCAATCTCTATTGATTTTATGCGGCCCCTTTTGCACCTCCTCATTGACCCCGAAAGGGTGGTGGGCCAAAGGAGCCCCTTCCGTGTAAAATTTCGATCGGTGCAAAATAGGCTCGCCTAAAATCAAAAATCCGCTTATGGCGACTTTATCAACACAAACAAAAATTACTAAACAACTAATTTAATATGAAAAAGATTCTTTTGTGCTGCCTGATGGCAGTGATAGCGCTGGCTGTAAATGCCGCCAATGACAACAACAAGAAGGCCAAGGCCGAGAAGCAGACGGTGGTGTTCTGCACCGATATCGACTGCCAGGGCTGTGCCAACAAGATCCTGAACAATGTGCCCGTGCTTGGTAAGGGTGTGGAGGATGTTAAGGTGGATCTCCCGACCAAGGAGGTTACCGTTGTCTATGATGCCGCCAAGACCAATCCCGAGACGCTGGCCAAGAATTTCCAGAAGATCAAGGTGAAGGCTACTCCCAAAAAGTAATCAGGGGCAGTAGCAAGTAATAACCGCGAGGGGGATTTGAATGCTTATCCAAATCCCCCTCGCGGTTTATTTTTCGGCTTCTCTTCATCCTCGCAGCAGTGAGAATAATTGTTTCGATTCGCAAATCACGATTATTTTTAGGGGTATTAAGGAGTTGAAGGGCCGAATCCCTTGTTGATTCGATCGGGTAGGGGTGTGTAAATTGTTGATAACTATATAGGAAAATAGGTGAAAATATTTGGAAGGGGAGGAAATAATCGCTTATTTTGTACCCAAATATACCAACTTGCAAACTATGCAGAAAATTCTAACCCTTTGTTGGCTTACCGTGCTAAGTGTGTTGGCTCCATCGGTGATGTGGGCACAACAGGCGGAGAAGGTGACGGTGAGCGGTGTGGTAACCTCCGAAGAGGATGGGCTGCCGATGATTGGCGTGGCCGTGGTGGCCGATGCCATGAACGGAGTGAGCACCTCGTTCGACGGTACCTACACCATTACGGCTCCGGCCGGAAGTAAACTATCGTTCCAGTACCTGGGCTATGCCACGGTGGAGTATGAGATCCCTGCCGGCCAAAAGGCGGTGGTCTTCGACCTGCGGATGCAGCCCGAGTCGGAGCTGGTGGAGGATGTGGTGGTGATCGCCTACGGTGTCCGCAAGAAGGGCACGGTAGCCGGTTCGGTCTCTACGGTGAAGGCCGAGAAGATCGAGAAGACCCCCACGGCAGCCTTTGATCAGGCCCTGCAGGGTCAGGTGCCGGGTCTGACGGTGCTCTCCAATACGGGTGAGCCCAGCGCCTCGGCCACGATGACCATTCGTGGTACCAACTCGATCAACTCGGGAACGGCTCCCCTCTACATCCTCGACGGTGTGCCCATCTCGAGCTCCGATTTCAACACGATCAACCCCTCGGACATCGAGTCGTTGTCGGTGCTGAAGGATGCCTCGTCGACCTCGATCTATGGTGCGCGTGCCGCCAACGGTGTGATCGTGATCACGACCAAGCGCGGTCGCATGGCCGATCGTCCCCGCATCGAGTATCGTATGCAGCTCGGCTTTTCGCAGGTGGCCAACGACAAGAATTGGGACATGATGACCACCCCCGAGCGTATCGAGTACGAGAAGCAGATCGGCATGACCGAGGGGCAGGATTACAACCTCTTGAGTCAGACCGATGTCAATTGGATGAACGAGGTATTCAACGCCTCGGCCTTGCTCCAAAATTACGAACTCTCGGTGTCGGGTGCCTCGGAGAAGACCAACTACTACCTCTCGGCCGGTTTCTACAGCCAGGATGGTACGGCCGTGGGTTCGAGCTTCGAGCGCTACTCGCTACGTGCCAATGTGGAGCAGAAGGCGGCCAAGTGGCTCAAGGTGGGAACGAGCACGATGCTCAACTTCCAGAACATCGAGCAGGCCGACGAGGGTAGCTACAACCTCGTAACCCCCATCTCGGCCGCCCGCTTCATGATGCCCTATTGGAGCCCCTACAAGGCCGATGGTTCGTTGGCCTCGCTCTCCGACGGTTCGTGGAAGGGTACGGGTCAGAACCCCCTGGAGTGGCTCGAGAACAACCCCGTACACTACAAGAAGTATAAACTGATCTCGACCCTCTTTGCCGAGGCTACCCCGATCGAGGGGCTCACCCTGCGTTCGCAGTTTGGTGTGGACTACTCGCATACGACCGGTTTCGGCGTCTCCTATCCGAGCTATATGCCCAACCAGGGGCAGGGAAAGGCGTCGCGTAGCACGACCGATAACTACACCCTCACGATCACCAACACGGCCAACTACGCCTTCTCGTTGGGTGATAAGCACCACCTCACCTTCCTGGCAGGTCACGAAGGGGTGGACTACCACTACGAGGCCTTCTCGGTGGCTACGGCGGGACAGGCCAACGATCGCCTGACCTCGATCTCGACCGGTACGCGTGCCACCTCGTGGGGCGATACGACCGATTCGGACTACGGATTCCTCTCGTTCTTCTTGCGTGGCGAGTATAACTACGACGACCGCTACTTTGTGGAGGCCTCGGCCCGTACCGACGCCTCGTCGCGCTTCGGTAAGGAGAATCGCTGGGGTTTGTTCTGGTCGGTGGGCCTCATGTGGAACCTGCGCAACGAGCGTTTCATGGAGTCCTCGCGCCACTGGCTCTCGAATGCCCAGATCGCCTTCTCGACCGGTACGTCGGGTAACTCGACGATTCCCAACTACGAACACCTGGCCCTCGTGGGCGGCGGCCTGGATTATGTCGGCAATGCGGGTGTGGGGCTGATGCAGCCCGGAAACGACCAACTCGGCTGGGAGAAGCCCTGGACGACCAACCTCGCCCTGCATTTCGGCTTCTGGGGCCGTCTGAATGTCGATGCCGAGCTCTACTACAAGAGAACTTCGGATATGCTCATGGAGGTTCCGCAACCCTATGCCGATAAGGGCTATGGTTACTATTGGGACAATGTGGGTGCCATGGTCAACAAGGGAGCGGAGTTGAGCCTGAATGGTACGGTGATCGCTACCAAGCACTTCTCCTGGGCCTTGAATGCCAATGTGTCGTACAACCACAACGAGATTACGGAACTCTACAACGGAGTGCAGGAGTATGAGCGTTCGAACACCAACACGAAGTTGGTGGTGGGCCATCCCCTGGGAGAGTTCTTCATCAACCGTTATGCCGGTGTGAACCCCGTCAATGGCGACGCCCTTTGGTACGACAAGCAGGGTAACTTGACCACCGAACTCCGCGACTCGGACAAGGTCTTGGTGGGCAAGAGCTACATCGCCCCCTGGCAGGGAGGTTTCGGTACGACCCTGAGCTGGAAGGGGCTCTCGCTCTCGGCCCAGTTTAGCTGGGTGGCCGATCGTTGGATGATCAACAACGACCGCTATTTCGATGAGTCGAACGGTCGCTTTGCCTCCTACAACCAGTCGAATCGCCTTTTGGAGCGCTGGATGAAGCCGGGCGATGTGACCGATATTCCGCGCCATGGTGTCTACACGGAGTTCGACAGCCGTCTGTTGGAGGATGCTTCGTTCCTGCGTCTGAAGAATGTGATGCTGAGCTACAGCTTCCCGGCGGAGATGATTCGCAAGAGCCGTGTATTCAGTGGCATGCGTATCTATGCCCAGGCGCAGAACCTGCTCACCTTCACCAAATTCACGGGTCTTGACCCCGAGGGTAGCTCCAATATCTATGCGGCTCAGTACCCCATGTCGCGCCAATTCACCTTCGGTCTTGACTTAACCTTCTAATTCCGCTATGAAAAAGATTTTTCGATACAATATGAAAGCGCTCTTTGGATTGGTGCTGGGGGTGATGCTCTGCACCTCGTGCCTGGACAAGGAGCCCGGCTCGGCCATCCCGCAGGAGCAGGCGATGCAGACCTTTAGCGATGCCGAACAAACCATGGTGGGTATCTATGCCCAGATGAAGAGTTCGGCCTTGTGGAGCGGACTCTTGACCCTGTTGCCCGATATTCAGACCGACCTGGTCTATGCCGTCGATGGCTATACGAATACCTACGGCACCATCTGGCAGTGGGATATTCGCCCTACGAACAGTGAGATCGAGGCCGTCTACGCCGCCCTCTATTCGGTGATCTCGAACTGTAACTTCTACCTCGAGCGCGTGGGCAATGTGCGTGCTACGCTGGTGGATGACGAGTCGATCGCCACGCTCGATATCTATACCGGCGAGGTCTATGCCATTCGCGCCCTCTGCTACTCGGAGCTGATCAAGTGTTTCTGCAAGGCCTACGATCCCGCCACGGCCGAGAATGAGCTGGGTGTGGTGTTGCGTTCGCACTTTGAGACCCCGGAGGCGATCACCCGCTCGTCGCTCTACGACAGTTACCAGTTTGTGCTGCGCGACCTGGAGAAGGCCGAAGAACTTCTCGACGAGGAGAACGATGGCCCGGGCAGCGTCTTCATGACCCGAGCCATGGCCTACGCCCTGCATGCCCGCGTGGCCCTTTATATGCAGGATTGGGCGACGGCCATCGACTATTCGACCCGTTTGATCGATAACAAGCGTTTCTCGCTGATGAGCACCAAGACCACGATCTACAGCCAGTACAGCGACTACGACTACATGTGGCTCTACGACAACGGTACGGAGCTCTTCTGGCGTCAGGGCTTTACGACCACCTCCTACGGTGGCGCGCTCGGTCAGGTCTTTCTGAACTACAACAACGACTACACCTATTTCTATCCCGACTATGTGCCGGCCCAGTGGGTGCTGAACCTTTACGATCAGAACGACTTGCGCTATGGCAGCTTCTTCTACACGGGACAGACCGGTTACGACCACGCTTTGGCTTGGCCGCTGTTGGTGAAGTATTACGGCAATATCAACTTCATCGAGTCGGCTCTGATCTACCATGTTTCGATGCCCAAACCCTTCCGTTTGGCAGAGCAGTATCTGATTCGTGCCGAGGCCTATTGTCGCCTCGAGACTCCGAACTATTCGGCCGCTGCGAAGGATCTTACCACGCTGCGCTCGGCCCGCTACCTCTCGGGTGGCAACATCAACATCACGGCCGACAACTGGCTCGATCAGATCGCCGCCGAGCGTGTCCGCGAGCTCTTCATGGAGGGCTTCCGTTTGCAGGACTACAAGCGCTGGGGAAAACTCTACAAGAATGGCGAGGGCTTTACGCGTACGCCGCAGCAGAGTACCCTCGACGAGGGCAGTTCGTTGAGTGTCAAGGCCGACAACCCGCTCTTCGTGTGGCCCATACCGCAGCATGAGATCGAGTCTCCGGGTTCGATGGTTCAACCCAATGAAAGTAACAAATACATAGGCACGTTATGAAACAGAAACCTATATTGTCGATTTTGCTCCCTGCCTGGCTTTGCCTGCTCGCTTTTACGGCTTGCGATGAGGAGTATATCACCTATAAGAATCCCGGCAAACTCGCTCCCGTGGAGGGAAATCCCGAGTATGTGATGTTTGCCGATACGCTCACGACCTGCATGGTGGAGCAGCAGCAGAAGGCCCTTCCGATCGTTGTTGCCTCGACCGTGGCATGTGATTACGACCGCACCTTTGGTGTGGAGGTAGTCGATCAGGGCAGTACGGCCATCGAGGATTTCCACTACCACCTCGGCAGCCATACGGTAACGATTCCCGCCGGCGAGATGACCGCCTGCGTGGAGGTCTTCGGACACTATGAGAATATCGGGCCCGAGGATGAATTGGGATTTTCGCTCCGCTTGGTGATGCCCGAACAGCTGAAGTGGGACCTCTACAAGGGTTGGGATCAGACCAAGGTGGCCCTCTTCAAGTCGTGCCCCTTCGAGATCGACTCCTTCACGGGTTGGTGCGTGCTGACCTCGCAGCTGTTGCTCGACTACCCCGGTACGAACACCATGTATCAGCGTCTGATCTATACGGAGAAGCACCCCACGGAGGAGAACCACATCCTTGTCCGCAACGCCTTCTACGATGGTTACGACATTGTCCTGGGCTTCGATCCCTCGAATCCGGCAGAGCCCAAGCTCCTGATGGCCGGTGGTCAGGTGCTCAGCGACGAGCAGTCGGTATTCGGCCAGGTGCTGGGCGACAACCATATCCTGGGTGGCGAGAGTCCCTACTACGACTCCTACTTCAATGCTTGCCAGTCGTTTGCGATCCTTTGGTTGCAGGTCTATGTCGAGGATCTGGGCTCGCCCTATGGTACGGTGGGACATTTCTACAACATCATGGAGTGGGTGTCGGACGAGGAGGCCGATCGACTCCGCCGCGAAGAGGGTATGTAGCGTTCTCTTGGCTTTGGAATTTTGAGAGAAAATTAAAAAATAAGATAATCATGAGAAAAGCGATGAAAAATTGGATGTTGGCGGCTGTTGCGTCGTTGGCATTCGTAGCATGTGGTTCGGACGGCCCGACGGAGTCGGCGGACTCTGTTGTGGAACCCAAGTTCCCGACCAAGGTAACCGAGGCGGTGGAGGCCGGTGAGGTCTACACTCTTGAGATCGAGCCCAACATGGATTGGGTGGTGAAGGTGCCCACCGAAACAGCGGCATACTTCCAAATTTTGGATGGCGGCAACCTGCGCTACGAGAAGCGCGGCAAGGCCGGAAAGCATGAGATTCAGATTCAGGTGGCCGAGATCGAGGAGTTCGATGCCACCCACACCTGCATGGTTTCAATGACCATGGGAGGCAAGACCGAGACCATTGCCGAGTTGACTCTCTATCCTCTGGATCGCATCCTGCGTGTCTATGTGGCCGAGGTGGATCCCAATGAGAACGACTTCGTGCGCGACGACGAGTATCAGGTGGTCTATCAGGGTGAGCCCTCCACGGAATTGGCTCTGATTTGGCCCTATGGTACGGTAGGCTATATGCACTACATCCGCGTAGAGGCCAACTTCCCGTGGACCATTGGTGGTGAGATTCCCGCTTGGCTCAGCCTGCCTATCACCTCCGATTATTCGGGCGAGGGCGAGGGCTTCCGCATGGATTCCAATTGGGCGGCCTATCCCGAGGAGGATACCACCGGCACGCTCCTCTTCCAGGATCTCTCGGGCGAGGAGGCTGTAACGGTCTTGGAGTTCGAGGTTTCGATCCCGGGCGTGAAGGAGTATTGCGAGGTCGAACTTGCCGCTTCGTTGCTCTTCGATGTGAATGGTTACTACTACAACAGTGGTGAGGCCCTTGAGGGGGTATCGGCCATCGGAAGTATCACCTCGATGAAGGGGGCACAGGCTTGGGCTCTCAACCTCCTGGAGGATGGCAGCTGCACGACCCAGAGCGAGTGGGTGCTCCTGACCGAGGATGCGTGGGATACCTCGGAGGGTGAGGGCGGTTTGCAGCGTCGCGCTATGCATGTCGCTTGCCAGGCCAACGAAACGGGAGCCGTGCGTGAGGCGATGATCGTGGTGCTTCCTAAGACCAAGGCGGTGGCTTCGGCCGAGGCTCTCTTGTCGGAGGGTGCCTTGAAGGAGGAGTATGAGGCCTATGTGGTCAGCTACCTGACCCAGGAGACCGTCGAGGAGGCCCAGCCTACCTATTTCAACGATTTCGACCTGGAGGCTGCCACCCAGGCCTATGGCAAGGAGGGTAAAAATTGGCCCTACCTGGATCAGTTCCAGGGATGGATGAACGAGAGCGGTACGGGTGCGGAGACGATCACCTATGATTATAATGGGGTATCGGCCCGCAACAACTCGCACTCCTCGGGTAATTATTCCGATTATGAGGGTTCGGGTGTGAATAACCTCATCTTCGGTACGAAGGCCTACTTCACGATTCAGAACATCACCCTGGAGAGTACCTCGATGACCCTTACCTTCGGCGGTGTGAAGTATAAGAGCAATGCCGACAACCACTTCTCGACCGAGGAGTTTACGATCCGCCTTTCGGGCGATGGCGAGAATTGGTCTTCACCGATTGCCTACACGGCACCTGCCGGTGAGGGTCGTTGGAATGTGGGCCGTGCCGACTTTACCCTGCCCGAGGGTACGCACCACCTCTATGTGCGTTTCGATGCCCTGGTGGAGAGTGCCTACCGTATCGACGACCTGCTGCTGATCCCGAGCGAGGGTGGCCAGACCGTAGCCTTTGATGCCGGCCCGATCCTCCCCGAGCAGCCCAAGGAGGCGGTAAAGGTGACCATCGAGGAGTTCAATGCCGCAGCCGAGGATGATACGCTTTACGAGCTGACGGGTACGATTGCCAATGTGCAGGATGAGACTTATGGCAACTTCGACCTGGTGGACAAGACCGGTACGGTCTACATCTACGGCCTTTGCAGCCCCGAGGGTGAGACGCAGTATTGGGCCGCCTCGGGTGTGAAGGAGGGCGATACGCTCACCGTGCAGGGTACGCGCTCCTCATATAACGGAAAGATCCAGATGAAGAATGCCATCTATGTTTCGCATACGCCGGCAAGCGGCGAGGAGCCCGAACCGGAGCCGGAGCCCGAGATCACTTACGATACGACCGACTATGCGGCCGATACCGTAACTTCGACCGAGGAGATGGAGGTGGTCTTCTGGTATCCGGGCAACGACCCCGAGATGCCGGGTGCCGCCGAGCAGCAGGCCACGCTCTCGCGTGTGGTATCGGGTTCGCTCTACGACAAGTATGCCTCCTACAAGGTGCCTATCTATTGGTTGGTCTACGAGGGCGGCGATGTAGTGCGCAACATGTGTATGATGAAGAACCTGCCCGAGTACTACAAGTTGGCCTCGGCCGACGACAAACCTTGGCTCTCGTTCGAGCCCGGTGAGTATGCCACCGTTTCGATGGACGACTCGGTGCTCAAGGACAAGGAGGGCAACGCCATTCAGGCCACGGGTGCGGTTGTGCTCTACTCGAATGCCCTGAAGACCCGTTGCAAGTATGTGCTGGTTTGCACCTTCAAACCTTAATCCGAATTGCACTATGATCAATAGGGTGGGGTTGTCCTCTTTGAAATAAGGGGACAACCCGCCCCCGAAACCAAAACAATACAAGCGTTTTTAAGCGTCTTACCCTATGAAACGACTTAAATTTTCCGTGTGGATGTGCGCGATCTTGGCAGCTATGGCCGGGGTGGTCGGATGCTCCGAGGAGGAGGCGATCGATAATCGCGACACCGATTACGGATATGTACAATTCAAACTTTTTAAGGAGGCCTCTTATGTCGCCCCGAGCCGAGCCATCAAGAGCGAGCTCGACTACCTGGCTGAAGCCTCGAAAATGAAGGTGACACTCACCTACGGCGAGACCACCATCGCCCAGACCCTCAACCTCTCGTCCGCCGGGAAGGACCTTGCCGAGTTTGGTCTGAGAAGCGATAAACTCAAACTGCTGACCGGAGCCTATAGCGTGATTGCCTTTACGCTTTACGATGCAACCGATGAGCCGATCTACCACGGCGCTCCCGCTGTGGAGAGCCACTTTACGATCCTCTCGGGCGGACTTACGCAGTACGACCTGACGGCCGATGTAACGCCTCGAGGTACGGTGCGTTTCCACCTGAAGAAGGATCTCTCGCAGTTCGAGGGTACGCGTGCCGTCGAGCGTCAATACACCTTCGATGAGATCGCAACGATCAACATCACGGTGCAGAACCGTCGCACGAACGAGCAGATTCGCTTCGAGGAGCTGCCGGCCAAATTCTCGCTCCACTTCGATGAGGAGGACGAGGTGGAGGACGGTTACCGCACCTCTTCGCTGCTTTGCGACACGCTCCTTTCGATCAAGGCGGGTGATTATCGCGTGCTCTCTTACGAGGCCTTCGATGAGCAGGAGGGGTTGCTCGAGCGTAAGAACAACCCGAAGGCGGTGGAGTTCTCGGTGGAGGACAACCAGACGACCGAGGTCGATGTGCCGGTGGCTCTCTATGAGGCAGACGAGTACATTCAGGACTACTACGCCCTGCGCGAGATTTGGGAGAGCCTCAACGGTGAGACTTGGTATTACGAGGGCGAAAACTTCCCGCGTGGTTCCAACTGGAACTTCAACAAGGATTGCGACCTATGGGGCGATCAGCCCGGTGTGGAGTTGCACCCCAACGGCCGTGTGGCTCGTATCGACATCAGTAACTTCGCCTTCAGTGGTCATCTTTCGCCGGCCATTGGTCAGCTGACCGCCCTGGTGGAGCTCTACCTGGGTACGCACAACGATGTGAACCTTATACCTACGATCCCTCCTTGTCGCTCGATAAGAGCCTTTCGGAGCGTAATCGGAGTCGTATGGAGAACCACAAAGCCTTCCTGGAGATGATCCATCCCGCCACGCCGATGTCGGAGCCTTGTGCCCGAGCCCTGAAGGAGAAGGGGCTCTCTTCGCGCGCTGCCGACCTCTACGACACCTATTCGGAGGCTCAACTCATCGATCGTAAGTCGGGTTCGGCAAAGCAGATTCGCCCGATGGATACGAACCACGGAACGCTCTGCAACGGCCTGAAGTCGATCCCCAAGGAGATTGGTTTGTTGACCAATTTGGAGTACTTCTATATTGCCAACAGCGAGATCGAGGAGCTGCCCATGGAGATGGCCAACATGACTTCGCTGACCGATGTGGAGATTTACAACTGTCCGAAGATGACCCGCTTCCCGATGGCTTTGACCCAGTTGCCGGAGTTGATCTCGCTCAACCTCTCGAACAACGCACAGTGGTCGGCCGAGGAGATCTACAAGGGCTTTGAGGGGTTGGCTACCGGCCCGTCGAAGGAGAAGATTCAGATCCTCTATGCCCGCCAGAACAACCTTAAGGAGCTTCCCGAGTCGTTTAACGGAATGAAGAAACTCGGTCTGCTGGATTTGGCCTTCAATAAGCTGGAGAAGATCCATCCGCTGACCAAAGAGGTGGCTCCTGTGCAACTCTATCTGGACAACAACTTCCTGGAGGAACTCCCGACCGATGCCGATGGTTATTTCTGTGGTTACGACGATATGGAGACCTTCTCGGTGAAGTACAACCGCCTGAAGAAGCTGCCCAACATCTTCAGTGCCGAGAGCAAGTTTACGATCGCTTCGGTAGACTTCTCCGGTAACCTGATTACGGGCTGTGAGGGCGAGGAGGATGGCTCCTACAAGGGCATCAAGGTGGAGACCTTCACCTTGGCTCAGAACCCGTTGACGAAGTATCCGAAGGCCTTTGCCGAGTCGAATTCGTCGATCGCTTACATCATCCTGCGTGGTTGTCAAATCGACGAGATCCCCGTGGGTGCCCTGACCTATGAGCGCTCCTCGGTGATGACCTCCATGGATCTTTCCTACAACAAACTCACCGACATTCCCTGGGAGTTTCATGCGGGCAATATGCCCTACTTCTATGGGTTGGATATTTCGTACAACAGCTTCAGCATCTTCCCTTACGAGCCGCTCGACTGCCCGGGTTTGACAGTCCTTGCCATTCGCGCCCAGCGCGATGAGAAGGGTGCCCGTACGCTCTCCGAGTGGCCCGTGGGTATCTATCGCCATACGGGTCTGCGAGGACTCTACTTGGGATCGAACGACCTGGGTATTGTGGAGGATACGATCTCGACGCTGATCTACTACCTGGATATCAGCGACAACCCCAATATCGTCTTCGATGCCTCGGATATCTGCTATGCCTGGCAGGCGGGTGCCTATATCCTGATCTACGATAAGACGCAGCAGATCTTGAATTGTGATTATATGTTGGAGTAAAAGATGGCTATGAAAGATATGAAACGGATAAATTATATGGTATGGATGCTGCTCCTGGTCGCGCTTTGGAGTTGTAAGGACGACGAGCAGACGGTGGACTTTGCTCTCGATCGCAATCGAATCGAGGTGGGCCCCACCGGCGCCAAGGAGCTCATTCAGGTCTTGTCGGGCGAGGATTGGATCGCCTCGACCGATAGCCCCTGGATCACCATCTCGCCCGCCAATGGCCGCGGTACGACGACCTGTGAGTTTCGCATCGACTCGGCCCTGAAGGCTGAACCGCGTGAGGGCGTGGTGCGTATTCAGAACCTTTCGACCTGGGCCGAGCGCGAAATCGTCATCTCGCAGCAGGGCTACCCCTACCTGATCGAGGTGGATGAAACGGATGTCGAGGTGAGCAACTTTGCCGCCTTCGGTACGCGTTATTTCGATGTGAAGATCAAGACCAATGTCGATTTCGAGGTGGAGATCCCCGACAATGCCGGTTGGCTGATGAACGAGGGGTACACCCTGGAGTTGGATCGCGGTATTCGTCCGCGCGAGGTAACCGTGCGTTTCAATTGGGATATCAATACGATGCCTGTGGAGCGTCTGGCCGATGTGGTCTTCAAACCCAAACAGGAGGTGGTGTTGGCCCGTCAAGATGGCCTCAACGTGAAGCAGCAGGCGGCCGAGCCCATTCAGGAGAACAGCCGTGCCGGAGACTCGGTGGCTCTGCTCTCGATTCAGCGTTCGCTTAACACCCTCTCGTCGTGGGATCCCTCGACGAGCATGAAGACTTGGACCAATGTAGAACTTTGGGAGGAGGATGACGAGGGCTACACCCCCGAGAAAGAGGGGCGTGTGCGTAAGGCCGAGTTCCAACTCTTCAATACGAAGGAGGGAATCCCCTATGCCGTGAAGTACCTGACGGCTGCCGAGGAGCTTCACTTCTTTGGTAACACCAACACCTTCTTGTTGAGCCTTACGCCGGGCGATGATATTGCGTTGCTCACGCAACTGAAGCGTCTGACGATCGGTGCCTATGGCTTGGTGGAGTTGCCCAAGAGCTTTACGGCACTGAAGAATCTCGAGTTCCTGGATCTGGGCTCGAACAACTTCCAGACCATCCCCAATGTCCTTACGAAGGAGAATTTCCCGAAGTTGCGCCACCTGATTCTCAATGCCAACCAGCGCAGCGTGGTCTACGACCTGAGCAATACGTCGCGTACGGATTTGGGCGGCTTTATCGAGGAGCCGGAGTTCCCGGTGGATCTGATCAAGTGGGATTTGGAGACCTTGGTGCTTTCGGTGAACTACCTGCAGGGGGAGTTGCCCGACTTCCTGGACGACGATACGATGCCCTACTATACGCAGGAGGATATCGACCGCGTGGATACGTTGCCGCAATTCCTTGTGGATCACAAGATCAAGAAGGTGATGCCCTCGACGACCCGCTTTGCGATCAATCTGAACCGTCTGTCGGGTAAGTTGCCCGATTGGTTACTCTACCACCCGGCACTCGATTGGTGGATCCCCACTTCGTTGATCTATCCCCAGGAGGGGCGTGCCATGGATGGTACACAGGCCAAGTTCGAGAACGAGCCTGCCAATATGAACTATTACTACGATATCTACACCACGAAGGATAAACCCGAAATGGAGGAGTAGAAAGAAACCTTTCTTTGAAGTAAAACGTGTTATGAAAAGATATATCTTGATACTTTCGATTGCCTTCTCTGCGCTCGTGTCGTGTACGAAGGAGCCGCAGTGGGAGCCGATGCTGAGAGAGTCCACGCAGGAGCCCGAGGCCTATAAGAGCGGTGTACTCTTGGTGAAGTTCACCCCCGAGGTGGTGGCTGTGCTCGAGGAGCAGGGCGAATGCTTCGCGGGAGCCCTGACACGCAGTGGCGCTCCGGCGTTGGATGAGATCCTTGCCCTGTTGGGCGACTGCCGATTGGAGCGTGTCTTCCCGCTCAATGTGGCCACCGAGGCAAAGACCCGCGAGGCGGGCCTCCACCAGTGGTATGTGGTGCGCTTCGACGAGAAGTACGAAGTGGCGCAGGTCGCTGCCCGTATGCGTCAACTCGGTGAGGTGCAGCAGGTGGATCTGAACCGCACGGTGAAGCGTGCCTACAACGGAAAGGCGACGCCCCTGGAGGTGCAAAATCTCCCCAAGACGACCCGTGCGGAGGCAGCACCGATGAACGATCCTCTCTTCTCGATGCAGTGGAACCTGGAGAATCGCGGCGACATGTTCCGCGAGGGTGAGCTGGTAAAGTCGGTCAAGGATGCCGATGTGCAGTGTGTGGAGGCTTGGTCGAAGACGACGGGATCTCCGGAGGTGATTGTTGCCGTGCTGGATGAGGGAATCTTTGTGGATCACCCCGATTTGAAGGCCAATATGTGGGTCAATCCCCTTGAGGTGAATGGATCGCACGAGGATAACGATGGAAATGGTTACGCCGGCGATGTGTATGGTTACAACTTTGTACATGAGACGGGTAAAATTACCTGGAACGATGCCTGGGACTCGGGTCACGGCTCGCACGTGGCGGGTGTCATTGCCGCGGTGAACAACAACGGTGAGGGTATCTCTTCGATTGCCGGAGGCGATGGCCGTGCGAATACGGGTGTGCGCGTGATGGCTTGTCAGATCTTCTCTGGCAACATGTCTACGGGGCTGCTCAATGTGGTTCGTGCCATGAAGTATGCCGCTGACAACGGAGCCGTGGTCTTGCAGTGCAGCTGGGGCTATGTCTCGGGCTCGGCCAACATCTACGATTGGGGCGAGGCTGGTTTTGCCACGCAGGAGCAGTGGGAGATGGGGTCGCCCCTCGAGAAGGCTGCCTTGGAGTACTTTGTTCACTACGCAGGATCGCCCACGGGCCCCATCGACGGAGGTATTGCTGTCTTTGCCGGAGGCAATGAGTCGGCTCCTGCCGCCGGTTTCCCGGGTGCGGCCGACTTCTGTGTCTCGGTGGCGGCTACGGCTGCCGACTTTACGCCGGCCGTCTATACGAACTATGGCCCCGGTACGACGATCTCGGCCCCGGGTGGCGATCAGGACTACTATTTCGAGTATGTGGACCAGACGCACAACTACGGAGAGATCGGTTGCATCCTCTCGACCCTGCCCTACCATGTGAGCAAGAGCGGTTACGGCTATATGGAGGGTACCTCGATGGCTTGTCCTCATGTCTCGGCCGTGGTGGCCTTGGCCATCTCGCATGCCGCAGAGCAGCGTCGCCACTACAAGGCCGACGAGTTGCGTGAACTCTTGCACGCCACGACTGTCGATATCAATCCCTATATGACCGGCAAAAAGACCTACTGCCGCTATGTGGCCGATGTGGGCCCCATTCGCCCGATGCAGATGATCTTGGGCGATTATGCCGGAAAGATGGGTACCGGTCAGGTGAATACCACGGCACTGCTGGCTGCCATGGATGGCGCCGGTGTGGAGATGCGTTTCCCGAACTTGACAATCGCGGTAGAGGGTCAGGTGGCTGTGAGTCCTGCCCGCTACTTTGTGGAGGGGGAGTCGCTTACCTATACGGTTTCGATTGCCGACACGACGATTGCCGCTTGCGAGAGCCAGGAGCACCTCCTGCTCTTCAAGGGGTTGAAGTCGGGTTCGACCACGGCAACCATTTCGGCCTCAAATGGCGAGGTACACACCTTTGCCATTATGGTTCGTCAGACGGACGGGGGGCTTGGCTGGTTATAAGACGCGAAGAGTGCTCTGTCCATGAGGTTTTTCTCCTTTCTGCTTGTTGCGCAGCTGCTGCCCATGCTACTTTGGGGGCAGATTCGCTTGGTGCCCCAAGAGCGCTTGGATAGCGTGAAGCACCCGCCTGTGCTGCGCTCGGAGTTGCTGTTTCCTGCGGCTCCGATCGAGATGGGAACGATTCCCGAGCAGGGAGGGGTTTGGACGACCGAGGTGGTGTGGGCGAACTGCGGGGAACGGACTCCGGTGGTGATTACCGCCATAAAGAGTTCATGCGGATGTCTGAAGGCCGACTATAAGGCCGAGCCCCTGAAGCCGGGTGAGGAGGCCACGCTAAAGATTCACTACAATCCGAAAGGCCACCCCGGGGCGGTCGATCAGCGACTCTTTGTCTACACCTCGCTTTCGTCCGGCCAACCCACGGCCATCATTCGCCTGGCGGGCCATGTGCAGGCGGCTGCCGACCGTCGGGGTACCTATCCCTATGGGTGCGGTGCCTTGCTGTTGCGGCAGTCGGAGCTTCTCTATCGCGGCGAGCCTACGTTGCGCGTGGCTTGCATGAATGGAGGATCGAAACCGTTGCGCATCACCGAGGATCGGCTCTTCGCTCGCTCCGGAGTGACCCTGCATACCCGACCCGAGGTCTTGGCTCCCGGGGAGGAGGGAAGCCTGGTGATCCTCATCGAAGGGGAGCCCGAATTTGGCCCCCAGGGTGAGCTCTCGATCCTGCTTGGCGGATTGGATCTGCCACCCCGCATGCGAACACTCCGCCTGAAAAGAGCCGAAGAGTAACAGCATCGGCTAAATAAGAAATATAGAAAAATAAAATAGAGATAAGATGAAAAATTGGTTCAAATTGATGCTCCTGTCGTTGACATGTGTCGCCTTTGCAGCCTGCGACGATCAGCAAGAGGTAAACCCCAATCCGCAATTGGAGGTTACTCCCAACAACATTGCCGGTGAGTGGGAACTCCTATCCTACGATGCCGGAGCAACCCTTCCCGAGGGGTGCTATGTGCGGATCTCCTTCGAGCGTAAGGATCGTACCTACACCTTGTGCCAAAACACTGACAGCTTCACGGAGCATACCCTCACCGGAAGCTACAACATCCTGACCGATCCCACGCTGGGTTCGATCTTGGTGGGCAACTACGACTACAACGGAGGCGAATGGGCTCATCGCTACATCGTCCGCTCGCTGACCGCCGCGCAGATGGTTTGGGTGGCAAAGGATGCTCCGGAGCAGGTGCAGGTTTTTGCCCGCAAGAAGTAGTGAGGATTTCTCGATGAGCGATTCTCGTCGGGGCTCCTGACGCGCCGGATGATCTCCTAAAGACTCGTGCCGTCGATTGGCCTCGATGCTCAAATCCGAATCGAAAAAAGGTTTTCCTTGTTAAGGGAAAACCTTTTTTTGTAGGAAT
>CAJGDL010000006.1 GCA_904502075.1 uncultured Alistipes sp. | reverse complement strand
TTCGATGCCCGAGAACCCCGATTGGGACCACCTCACGGCCGAAAATTCGGCCCACGACCTCCACGCCATCAAGACTCTCTTCGCGCAACTTTACCCCTCGAAGTGGATCGCCTCGGGCATCAGCAAGGGCGGCACCACGACGATGCTCTATGCCACCTTCTACCCGGGTGATGTCGATATCTATGTCCCCTATGTGGGGCCCGTCTGCACCTCGCGCGAGGATAAGCGTTTCAACCCCTTCCTCCGAGAGGTCTCTACCCCCGAGAAGCGGGCCGTGGTGGAGGAGTTCCAGAAGGAGCTCCTGCGCCGCAAGGATCGGCTGATGCCCCTCTTTGAGAAGTACTGCACGGATCACAACCTCTCGTTCCGCATCCCTCTGCGCGAGGTCTTCGACTACTGTGTCTTGGAGTACTCCTTCTCGCTCTGGCAGTGGGGAACCGATCCGGCCGTTCAGCCCGCCCTGACCGCCTCGGATGAGGTGCTGGCCGACTTCCTGATCAAGGCGGTCGACCCCGACTACTTCTCCATCGGCACGGCCAATGCCTCGTTCTTCGTGCAGGCGGCCAAGGAGCTCGGTTACTATCCCTACGACCTCACCCCCTTCAAGGGCTTGATCGAGTTGAAGTCGGCGAAGGATTACCTGCGCAAGATCTTTGTCCCCGAGGAGTTGCGCCGCGTGAAGTTCGATAAGACGCTCTATAAAAAGATGCGCAAGTATTTGAAAAACAACGATCCGAAGATGCTCCTGATCTATGGCGAGGATGATCCTTGGACGGCTCCCGGGGCCGGATGGGCCGCATCGGGAAAGGAGCAGATGCGCTACTTTGTCGATCCCGCCGGCAGCCACCGCGCCCGCATCCTCACCCTGCCCGACGAGCAGAAGTATTTGGCCATCGCCCTGCTCCACCAGTGGCTTAACTCGTAATTTGCAGAGAACCCACTCCTTTGCGATCAATTCCCCGAAAGGCTTGTGCATCAACGACAACCCTTTCGGGGATTTTTTTTCTCTGAGGCAAATTATTTTGAATTTCGAATTTCGATTTTTGAATTATTTTCTTACCTTTGTACTAACACGTTGGAAAAAGAGGAGAATTTATGAACAAGGCGCAATTGATCGAAGCGGTCGCTTTAGAGGCCGGTATCAGCAAGGTGGCAGCCAAACGGGCGGTCGATGCCGTCGTGAATGCCACGATTCAAACCCGGATGGAGGGGGATAAGATCTCGTTTGCCGGCTTGGGCACCTTCTCGGTGAGTCAGCGTCCCGAGCGCACGGGACGCAATCCGCGCACGGGGGCGGTGGTCAAGATTGCCTCCAAGCGGGTCGTGAAATTTCGCCCGACACTTGATCTCGAATAGTGTGCGGGGGCTCTCCCCGTCCCGAAATACACCTTAAAACTCTTCCATTATGCCGAAAATCGCCGACAGGGCCGTCAAGATGCCCGTATCTCCGATCCGCAAGCTCGTACCTTTGGCCGATGCCGCCAAAGCGCGTGGTACGAAGGTCTATCACCTGAATATCGGTCAGCCCGACCTCCCCTCGCCCGAGGTGGGTATCGAGGCCATCCACAAGATAGACCGTAAGATCCTGGAATATAGCCCCAGCGACGGATTTTTATCCCTTCGCAAGAAGTTCTCCGACTACTATAAGCGGTTTCAGATCGACTACTCGCCCGACGAGATCTTGATCACGGCCGGAGGTTCCGAGGCGGTGATGTTCGCCTTTATGGCCACGCTGAACCGTGGCGAGGAGGTGATCGTTCCCGAGCCTACCTATGCCAACTACATGACCTTTGCCTGTCTGGTGGGTGCCACGATCCGCACGGTGAGCTCTTCGATTGAGACGGGTTTCGCCCTGCCCCCCGTCGAGGAGTTTGAGAAACTCATCTCGGAGCGCACGCGTGCCATCATGATCTGCAATCCGAACAACCCCACGGGCTACCTCTACACCCCCGAGGAGATGGAGCAGATCCGTGCCTTGGCCCTCAAATACGACCTCTTCCTGATTGCCGACGAGGTCTATCGTGAGTTTATCTATACGGATACCCCCTATGTCTCGGCCGCCCACCTGAAGGGCATGGAGGAGCATGTGATTCTGATTGATTCGGTCTCGAAACGCTTCTCGGAGTGCGGTATCCGCATCGGAGCCCTTGTGACTAAAAATAAGACCGTGCGCCAGGCGGTGATGAAGTTCTGCCAGGCCAGACTCTCGCCCCCGCTGATCGGACAGATCGTGGCCGAGGCTTCGATTGATGCCCCCGAGAGCTACTTCAAGGCGGTCTATGAGGAGTATATCGAGCGTCGTGACTGCCTGGTCGAGGGGCTTAACAAGATCCCCGGGGTCTATACGCCGACCCCTACGGGGGCCTTCTATACGGTGGCGAGGCTACCGATCGACGACTGCGACAAGTTCTGTGCCTGGTGTCTTACCGACTTCGAGTACGAGGGAGAGACGGTGATGATGGCCCCCGCTTCGGGTTTCTATGCCGATACTACCAAGGGTCGCAACGAGGTGCGTATTGCCTATGTGCTCAAGAAGGAGAAGCTCGAGCGTGCCTTGTTCCTCTTGGAGAAGGCCCTGGAACAATACAATAGCCGATAGGCGGCGCGTGTCGCAAAAATAGTACGAGGAGCGAGGATTTCGATTAGAAATCCTCGCTCCTCGTATTTTGGGATGGTCTTGTGGCTCTCCCTTTTGCGCTCCTACTCCCAGCCGGTGAGTTTTTGGAACTCCTCGATGACGATTCGAGCCATCTTCTCGTGGCCGTAGCGGTTCGGGTGCTCCGAGGCTCCGAGGTCGGTGGTGCGGTTGTAGACACCCCACGAGATGTCGGCCATGGCCGTGTGGGGAATCGTCTTCACCATCTCGCGGACGATTTTGGCGGCGATGGGCGAGTGGGTGACGCAGAGCACGGGAAGCTCCTCGCCCCAGGCCGAGCGCAGCTGCTCGATCAGCGCACGGTAGCCCTCTGCGAATTGCTCCTCGGTGGGGTTGGGCAGGGTGCTGAAGTCGTTGGTGCCCAATGTAATAACCAGAGCATCGGGGCGATAGGGGCTTTGCGCGAAGTCCCAGGCCGATGCAGGATCTTCGTCAAAGAGACGGAAGGCACGTGCACTCATCGTGAGCGTGGGATCGGAGAGCTGCAACGAGTCGCCGTAATTGCGTACCAGACCGCGTCCCGAGTGCGAGATAAGGCTGTAGTCCGCTCCGAAGTGGGTGGCGGTCAGCGCGGCGTAGGTGTAGCGGCAGTTCTCGGTCTCGGGCAGGAAGGGGTCGCTGCCCTGCAGGCTCTCGGTGCCGTAGCCGCAGGTGAGCGAGTCGCCGTAGAACTCGATGTGGCGGGGAAGTTTCAACCCTTCGGTCGGGAGCAGTCGTCCATCGGTTGTGAGGGTGTGGAGTGTGCAGCGTCCCTGCTCGGCTTCGGTGGCCTTCTGAATGCGCACCAGGTGCTTGCCACGATTCGTGGGGTCGTTGAAGAGCTCCACGAGGGTGTGGTCGCCCTCGGAGGTGAACTTGGGCTGCTCTTGGCCATCGACCCAAAGGTTGAAGTAGTTGCGCTTGGTGTCGCTGAGCTCCAGGGCCAGGTAGGAGCCCTCGAAGCGGATTTCGAGGTAGACCCCGCTCCAGTCGAATTGAATGGAGCCGTCGTTGAGGGTCAGGGTGCGTCCCACCACACGGGCGGGTGATTCAGCCACGGGAGTGGTCTTCTCCCCGGCGCAGCTGCCCAGCAGCGGGCAGAGTGCCATCATAAGAAAGAGTCGTTTCATTATTTCAGATTTCCGTTTAAGTCTACTGCTACATCAAAGGGCTTCAGGCGGTCGTCGATCACCACGGCGCACTCCAGGCGCGTGAGGGGGCGTTCGGGGTTGTAGTTGCCCAGACCGAGGGTCTCCCAGGCTTCGGCCGACACCGCTCCGATTTTCGGTTGCAGGTCGTTCAGCGTGGCGAGCTTTGTATTGGTCAGCTCGACGATCGCTTCGGCCTCATCACTCTGGAGGAAGGGTTGGAGCCCCACCATCAACTCGCCGAGCGAGATCGTCTCCTCGGCACGGAACCAACTCTGGTTCTCCCAGCCGACGGTCATGCCAACCCCCTCGATGATGCCCGTAACGCCGATGCGTTGCATCGCTTTGAAATGGGGATCCGTTGCGGGAAGATCGAGGAACGGGAGCAGGTAGCCTCCCCCGTTGAGTACTTCGCGCTGAACATCGCGCACTGCCACCTCGCGGGGCTCGATCCCCTGCTTCGAGGCCAAGGCCGCGAGGATACCGGCAGCCTCACCGATTTGCAGTACCACGGGTTGCAGGCGCGTGGAGCCATTGACGAGGTTGCTCACCGAGATCGACTTCTCGGCCACGATCAGCCCATCGACCTCCTTGGGCAGCATGACTCCCATCGGAACACCATAGGAGGGCACCGAGTGGAAATAGAGGTTCGGGAGGGCCTCCCAGCCCGTATAGCGGGTATGGTGCTGATCCACGGGGTAGTCGCCCACACCGATTGCGGTGCGATAGAGCGTGTAGTCGTAGGGGTGGGTCACCTGGTTGAGTTGGAAGCGTACCTCACCCTCGATGCGACGCGACTCGCGGTGGTAGGGCATCAGCGGCATCCGATCCTCGGTCGGGAATTCGTCGTCGGCCAACCCCAGGGTATTCAACCCCAACTCATGCTGGATGAAGTAGAGGAAATTCAGGGTGTGAGCCTTGGCTTTACGAACAGCCTCCTGGCGCTCTTCGCTCGACATCTCGATCATATTGACATAGAAGTCGTTGCCTTCGATCGGCCAGTTGATCATGTATTTGCCGTTCGGAAGTTTGCCGTAGGTCATCATCATCTTTTTCGACCACAGACGGTTCGCCTCTTTCGGGGTGCGGCAGATGGGGTTGTCGCAGGCGCAGGCAAAGAGGGTGGAGTCGTAGTCGGCCGGACGCTCGATGGTTACATCGCGGCCGTAATCCTTCAGCACCATCACCATCGTGAGGTCTTGAATGATGTCGTTGGCCTCTTCGGGGGCCACCTCCTCACCCGTCACCGAACGGCTCTCCATGCCCAGGTCATACTTCACCCCCTGGGCGGCGGCCACATCGCCTAACTCCGTGCAGTCGATCAGCACCTTGCCGCCGACGCGCTTGCTCCCCTCGGCCGAGTGCAGCGTGACCTGCCACCCCTGTTCCGTGCGGAGAATCTCCGTCGCCGAGGTCTCAAACTTTACGGTCAGTTGCTCCTCGTTTTCGGCCATGGAGCGGAAGATGCGGGCTCCGATGTGGGGCTCGAAGAGCAGGTTGCTCACCCAGCCCGTCTTGAGGGCCTCGGGGCCTCCGTAGTGCGCCTCCAAAGAGTCGCGAAGTTCGCCCCACATGCCACCGCGCAGGCGGTAGTTGCCGTCCGTGGCACTTACGCCGGCCGAAGTGAGCATACCGCCCAACCAGGGCCCCTCCTCCACGATGAGGGTCTTGGCTCCCAGGCGAGCCGAGCGGATGCCGGCCGTGGTGCCGCTCACGCCGCCACCGATTACAATCACATCATACTGCTCCGCTCCACAGGCGGTTAAAAGGACCGCAGCCCATAAAGCTGCGGTGTATCTTACAAGTTGTTTCATCTTATTTCTCGATAGTAAGGGTTTGCGTGTAGCATTTGCCGAACCGATCCTTGGCCGTGACTGTCACCTTTCGTGCCCCTTCGGGGAGGGCGATGCGGTAGAAGTGGTCGGCCGGCGAGGGGTAGATGTAGGAGTGGTCGAATCCTTCGGTCGATTTATACATCTCCTGGGCTGCGGGGTCATAACACTCGAAACGCTCCATCTCGAGGGCCTTGCCTCCGTCGAACGAGGCCTCCACGCACCACGAGGGGTCGCTGGCCCAAATGTTGGCCACCACCTGACCCTTGAATTGGGGGTACTTCTCGCCGGCGTAGAGCACCATCTGGTAATCCGGGGTGTAGTCGGTCGATTTGTAGTACCAGGATACCTTGTCGCCGTCGACCTCAAAGACTCCGTAGCCACGCGGGGTGCCGTCGGTGCAGAGGGGGCCCTGCCACCAGGCGCCACTCAAGGCGGGCATCACATGCTCGTAGAGGCTTTCGGTGATGATTTGGTTGTAGGTCGTGTGGGTGTGCCCCGAGATGATGTGGGCCTGGTAAGGGGCCAACATCCGGTGGAGATGGTGGGCATTGGTCATCACGTTGGCGATGTTACGGTACTGGAACTGTTTGCGGTCGCTCTCCTCGCAGGTGGTCGGAATATGCAGGGTGACGATGACCGTCGAACCCTCCTCCACATAGCTCAAATCGCGCTCCAACCAGGCCAGCTGTCGTTCGTCGAGGTAGCCGATGTAGAAGTAGTCGCGCCCGATGTAGAAGTTGTCGTTCAGAATCACATAGTGCACCTTGCCTACATTAAAGGAGTAGTAGGTGGGGCCGAAGGTCTCCTCCCAAAGGCGCACCGAGGTTTCGTGCGAACGACTATAAAGGGTCATATCGTGGTTGCCCGGGGTACTGAAAAAGTCGATGCCCGAGGTGGCGACAATCTCGTTGTAGGCCGGATAGAAGGTGTGGTCGTAGGAGATCACGTCGCCGCAGCAGAGGCCGTGGAATGGTACCTCATAGCCGGCGACCGTCTCGCGGATATCCTCCATGGCACTTCTCAGTGCCGGGAACTCCTTTTGGTGCCAGATCTGCGGATCGGCTATGGCGATAAAGCCGTGGCGGGTGTCGTCCTCCTGCCTCTTCTTGAGTTCAAAGTCGTAGGAGGCTTTCTCTTCCGAAATCTTCTGCCAAAATTGGGGAACACTCGATTGTGCCTCCACCTCATAGCCCGAGGGGATGGTGAGGTAGATCAGCGTGTGGCCGTCGGCCGATGCGAGCTCGAAACGCCCCTTCGAGTCGGTCTGCGTGAAACTCTCGCCATCGGTGACAATCACCTCGGCCAGCCCCTTCCCGGCGCAGGTTACGCTACCCCTCAGGGTGCGCACCTCTGCGGCCTGCAGTATGAGGCACCACACCAGGGCAAGGCTTAATAGTAGAAGGCGTTTCATGGCTATCGCTCCATCTTTTGTTTCAACTCCTTGAGCAGGCACTCGCACTTGTAGAGGCCGCGCGGCACATGGAAGCACCCCTTCCACTTACCACCCTTGAGCGTGAGCAGCACCTCGCCTCGACGGTTCAGGTAGCCGTACCATTCGGGGTATTCGGCATCGCGGAAGTGCGACCAGGTGTAGTCGTGTAGCTTCTCAAACCACGCCTTGCAACGCTCGTCGCCGGTCAGCAGGTAGCCCTCCAGCATGGCGATCGTCGACTCGATGTGTACCCACCAGAGTTTCTGATCCCACTCCAACTGCTGCGGGGGGCAGCCCTTGCGATCCATGAAGTAGAAGATACCGCCGTGCTCTTTGTCCCAACCGAAGTCGAGAGTCTTCAGACCGATCTCAATGGCCTGCTCGATGAGCTTCTCATCCCCGCGGCGACGAGCCAGATCCATGACAAACCACATGGTCTCGAGCGTATGGCCCGGGTTGATCAGGCGCCCATCGAAGGTATCGCTCAGCGTGCCGTCGGCATTCATGTGCTCGAGCATCAAGCCCAACTCGGGGCGGTAGAATTTGTTCATCACATCGCCCAGGGCCTTGTCGATCGACTGCTCCACCACCTCGGGTTCGATCAGGTGCTCGATCTCCAGGAGCAGGTTGCAGAGGATCATCGAGGGGGCCAGGGCGCGGATGTCGCGCGTGCCGGCATGGGCCTTGTTCCACTGTGCTTTGGGGTTGTCCCAACGCTCCATGATGTGGGCGAAGGTGCGGCGCGTAGCCTCGGCATAGCGCTCCTCGCCCGTGGCCTTGTGCAGCTGGGCAAAGGCCATGGCGGCAAAGGTGTAGGAGAAGATGTTGTAGGGATCTACCAGCGGCTCACCCTCGCGCGTGAGCGAGAAATACCAGTTGTAGTCGCCGTCGTGGCCATGCTTGAGCATGAACTCGGCACCCTGGCGGGCGCACTCCAACCACTCGGGGCGTACCCCCTCTTTGTTGCAGAGCATCGAGAAGAGCCACACCTCGCGGCCTTGGAGCCACATGAATTTGTCGGTGTCGAAGACCGAACCATCGCGATCCAGGCAGGTGAAGTAGCCTCCGAACTCCTTGTCCTGCGAATGTTCGAGCCAGAAGGGAAGGACGCGCTCGTGGAGCTCGTCGTGGTATTGTTTGATCAGTGCATCAATCTGTAACATCTCCATATATCTTTTCGTTTTAAAAGTTCTTCTAAAATTCAGACACCGTTAGCCTCTCGGGGTTACCTCTTTTCGCCCAGGAAATATTCGCGGTAGCGGTCGAAGAGGTGGTGGGCCGAGGTGTAGGAGGACTGCGGCGAGAGGAAGTGCGAGAACTCAAAGGTGATCGCCTTGTCGTAGCCGGCACGAGCTGCCGCCTCGAGTTTCATGCGCAGTTTCTCGAACTTGATGGGCAGGAACTTGATCGGCATGTCGCGGTCGAAGGTCTCGGCATTGGTCCAACACTCCAGGCCGTAGCGATCCGCCAGGCGTTTGTTCACCTCGAAGAAGGCATCCAACTCGTCGTAGTCGATGTGGCCGTCCTGGAAGGCTACGGCATCTACCGCACCGTGAATTCCGGCGAAGATCTCGTCCCACTCTCGTTCATGGTCGGCCACCGAGACGGCATCCTCCTTCGAGAGGGTGGTCGAAGCCGCCATCACCGCCTTTTTGCCGTCGATCCAGGGGGAGATCAGCGTAGGCAGACCGCCCGAGACGGCTTTGCAGTGCTCGCCCTGTTCGCGGAAGGCCTCGATGACCCCCTTTGTGCGGCGCGAGATCTCACCACTGAGGTACCAACCCCCGAACGAGGGGTGGTGTTGTCCGTACTGCTCCCATACCTCGTCGATGACGAATTTGTTGTACTCGGTCTCCTTTGACATGTCGCCCGTATCCCAATAGTGGCCCGAGTCGTAGAGGCCGAAGTAGAACTTCATGCCGTGCTTGTCGGCCAGGCGCAGAAAGAGATCCAGCAGGTCGGTCGAGGGACGGTAGCAACCCTTGCCAATGAGGTATTTCGAGGGGTAGGTGATGAATTTGCGGTAGCCCGAACGGATCATAATCACCGTGTCGATGCCAATCGAACGCATATGTTGGAAATCGGCATCCCACTCCTTTTCGCCCCAATTCTGGTGCGGAATGTCGTGGCTGATTTCATCCAGAAATGTTCCGGTAATCTTCATAGTTTCAATTTTTTTGTCCGAATCCATCGAAGAAGAGCCCTTCAGAAGGCCTTCTCGAGTGACCCGTTAGGATTTCCAATAATAGTTTTTGCGCGTGAGCGGGTAGGTGACGGCAACCACCAGCAGGGCAAAGAGCACACCGCGGTAGAAGGCGCACCAGGGGGTGAGACCCGAAAACCAGGCAATAGCCGTCGAGAGCGAGGTGAGCACCGCGATGGGGGTGATCAGGTAGCCCGAGGCGGTGTAGGCAAACATCGGGTTGGCCCCACAGGCCTCCAGAGCCTTGAATCGAATGCCGAAGCGGAGCTCGAGGGCCAGAGCGAAGATCAGCACGGCGCAGGCCATGCCCCCCGTAACGAAGAAGTAGCTGATCGTGGCGTGATCCTTCTTGATTCCCCCCTCCAGGGGTTCGGCCACAAGTCCCACGATAAGGAGCACCGTGGCGATGTGCAGGAGCGATTTCAGCAGGGGTTGTTCGGGTGTCTTCAGCCAATGCATCAGGCCGTAGGCCAGGCTACAGAAGAGCGCGGTGAGAAGTACCGTTTGCCCCACTTCACGAACGAAGAGACCCCAAAGTTGTGTGCCGATCAAGGCCGCCATCATCACCACCAAGCCCACCGTCAGGAGCGATTGGCGGCGATTGCTTTCTCCTTGTGGGGAGAGTTCTCCCGATTTCAACGCCCGGCGGATTACATCGCCGGCAATCGTACCCGAGAGGACCAAGCAGAGGTATTTCAGGAATTCGAAGCGGAAGAGCCACTCCGCGGGAGTCTGTTGCCAAAGCCATTCGCACCACGACCCCTCGACCGAGGAGGCCAACTTCAGCAGGGCGAAGCCTCCGATCACTACGATACGCATCACCGGCGAGTTGCGCGTAACCCACCAAAGGAGGGTGCCGAAGAGAGCCATCGAGGCGAGGATCAGGATGATGATGTCGCTCTGGTGGAGCGATACCTCGACCCCGAACCAGGGTTTGTAGAGCAGGGTCAGCGCGATCAGGGCTACGAATCCCGCCCAGTTGAGGATCGAGTTTCTCTTATGTTCCCAATTTGGCACGCGGACGAACATCGCAAAGAAGAGCCCCCAAACCACGAGGGTCATCAGTGCCGCGGCCCACGGAGCGAGCTCCGTCAAGCGCCCCATGCGGGTATTACCCAGGATGATGGCGAATGAGGCGAGCCACACGAAGCGGTGCAGGGCACTCTTGGTGACCTCCCACCAGCGGGCCCCCTGCTCTTCGCGACGACGCAGGGCCAGGGGCATGGCGGCACCCATCGAGAAGAGGAAGAAGGGGAAGACCAAATCGACCCAGGTGATGCCCGGCACCGCGGGGTTGAAGGCGAAGGTGGGGGGCGGAAGCTGGGCGTGGAACATAAAGGCCGGAAGCTCTTTATGCCAGAGCATCTGTCCCGAGATCACCATGCCGAGAATGGCCAGGGCACGCAGAAAGTCGATCGCTGCAACTCGTTTCATCTCTCGATTTGTTATTCCCTATCCTTGGGTTCGATATTCTTTTTTAGGGAGTCCGAAGGCTTTTTTTCAGGCAAGGGTTACTTGCGCAGGTATTTCATCTCCTTGAGGTGGTTGACCCAAATCACATAGGCCTCGGGGTGGAGGTGTATGCCATCCTTCGTGTACTCCTCCTTCAGTTCGCCCTGCTCATTCTCCAAGAGCGGAGCGATATTGACCCAGGTAGCCAGGCCCTCGTCGCAGAGCGCCTTGTAGTGCTTGTTCAGCGAGCGGATCTTCTCCTGCTTGTTCTTGATGTAGTCGTAGGCCAGCACCTCGTTGTTGGGAACGATAACGCTTTGCAGGTAGACCTCGCAGGAGGGTACTTCTCGTTTCACCATCTCAAGCATTTGGCGGACATTGCTGACAATCTCCTCCACGGGGCGATTGCCCGAGAGGTCGTTCACGCCTCCCATCAGGAAGATCTTGCGGGGCGAAAAGGCCAGAATCTCGTCCAGACGTGCCAACATACCTCGCGTAATATCTCCGCCGATGCCGCGATTCACGATATCTTTCTCTTTCGTCAAGAAGCTCCACCAGGCCTGCTCGGTGAGGCTGTCGCCGAGCCAAACAAGGGCTCCCGTGGGCATGCCCTCCTTTTGATGGGCGGCAAAGCGGCAGTCGTAGTAGGCTCCGAATTCCGATTGGGCCATTGAGGGGAGGGTAGTGGCTGCTGCTACCAGGAGCAGCAGCCATCTTTTCCAACTTTTAATACGGATCGTGTTTTGATCGGTGAATTACAAACCTGCCTTCACCTCGTCGATACCGGCCTTGGCATAGCTCCAGGTGTCGGCCTTCTTCAGGTGAATCATGTCGAAGAGGAAGTAGCCGTCGCAAGCATCGTAGCAGGCCTTCACCGAGTTGGTGATCGCCTCATACTCCTGCTCGTCGGTGTACTTGTCGTTAGCATCCCAGTTGCCTACATCGGGACCTCCGCATACGAGCGGGCAAGCGCCCTGGATGCGCGTCATGGCCAGCGAGCAGAAGCCCTGCATGGTCCACTCCGAGCTACCGTAAACACCACCGGGCGAGGCATAGGCGCCGATGAGCATGTGGTCCATCAGATCGGCATAACCATAATTCTTATAGTCGGCCGTAGCCCAACGCGGGAAGTCGGCGGCGGTGTTGTAGTCGGGACCTGCCCAGTTTACACCGCAATCGTAGTAGGTCGAGTACCAGCCACCCACATAGACACCGAACTTCACGGTGGGGTTCACGCTGCGTACAGCCTCCTTGGCCAGGGTCATCAGATCGTGGATGGTCTTGGCGCGGAACTCGATCCACTTCTTCAGGTGCTTGTGCTGGTAGGGCATATCGGCATCGATCGTACCCGTGAAGCCGGCGGGCAGCACATCGGCGTTGAAATCCACCGACTCATCCACATACTCCTCGAAGGCCTCGAGGGTCAGCTCCGAGCAGTCGCTCATAAACGAATCGTAACGACCGCGGTCGAGGATGATACCATCCAGCTCCTCGTAGGCGGCCAAATCCTTCAGCAGGTTGCAGATGTACTCCTGCACCTCGGGGTGGTGGGGGTTGAAGAAGAAGGTCGTCTCATCCGAGTCGAGCGTATTGACAAAGCCGTTCGAGGTGTTGAGTACCGTGGCCCACTCCTTCTTCGAGCTATCGCGTACCAAGATACCCTGCGAACCGAGCGACGAGGTGTTACCACCTACCATCGTGTTGAAGCCGGCGTGGATGCGCAGACCCAGCTCGTGGCCGATCTCGATGAAGGCACCCAGGTAGTCCCACTCAGCCGTGCGGGTGATCTTGTTGTATCCATTCGAGGTCCAAGCACCAAGCCAAGCCACCTGATCGCAGTGCGAGGTCTGGAATAGCACATCGCCGTTCGTGGGGCGTACATCCACTACGATATCCGTGAATCCGGTCTCCTTGGCCAGGGTCAAGTCACGACGGATCTTCTCCTGGTCGTTGGCAAAGTCGGGGAAGTTGGCTGCGGCATCCACCCAAATATACATCGGGTTGGTCTCGGGACCCGTCGGGGGGGCCGGAGTTACGGGAGCCTTCTTCGTCTCCATCTTGATGGCCGTCATCGAGGATTTGTCACCTTTGCGCACCGCAGCATAGATGTTGTACGAGGTTTCATCGTAGAGCTCCCCGGCCTTGTAGGTGCCGCTTTCGGTAGCATTTACGGCCTGACCCAACGCGATTACCTCGCCGGCCGAGAGCTGCTTGTCGTCGTCCTCGGTCTCGATGCAGTAGAATGAGCACTCCTCGGCATTGGCCGGGGTGAGGGTGAACTCCAGTGAGTTGTGCGTAGCCTCACCCGGGGTGAGGGTAACTGCGGGCTGCGGCTCCACATCGGGGCGTGCCGGATACTCATACACCGAAGTCTTGTCTTCAGAGCAGGCGGCCATCGTGGCGACCAGGCCCATAGCGAATAGAAGTTTTTTCATCTCTCTTGGTTTTTATTGTTTGTATTTTTTTGTACCTACAGCCCCGATCAAAGGGCTGTAGGTTTTATCGCCTGCGGATTATTGGGCAATACAGTCAAACTGTACGCAACCCACATAACCGTTGCAGAACATGAAGTAGCCGTACATGAAGTAACCGTCCGAGGAGACATGCAGCTTCACATCCTGAACCGCATTACTGTTCACACCGTCGTTGGCACGACCACCATAGAAGCCGTAGCAACCGCTGTTTTCGTTGCCGTCGTCGTTGTTAAGGTTGAAGATCGTGATGTCGGGGTAGGCCATGATACCGTTGGCCGTATCCTGCTCGAGCGAACCGGTGAAGGTCTCGGGATACTTCGCCTCGAAGATCCACATATCGCCGGCTACACCCCAGGTGAAGAAGCTCTCCATGGTGGCTGCCACATAGTTCACACCGTTGAAGTTGACAGCATCGATCGCCTTCAGACCCTCGTTGCCCGAAAGTGCACCGTGAATATAATTCTTGGCAGCGTTCGTGTTTCCGTCTACCCAGGTCAGCTGGTTCATCGAATAACCCGATGCCAGGAAGTCGGAGTTGGCCTCCGTGCCCAGGCGGATGGCATCACCGTTGGTCCAGCCACCTACACCCGAAATTTGGCACCAGGTGGGCTGCTGGCTCACTACCTCGCCGTTCTTTACCACCCAGGTGATCGTCGAGGTGCTACCCGTCGAAGTCCAACCGCAATAGGCAGCCTGGATGGTGGCATCCCCGTAGAGGTCGCCCCATACCGAGATGTGGTCGCCATAGACATCCGTCGTGGGGAACTCGATGAAGAGCTCGGGCGTCGAGTTCAGGTCGCGCATACGATAGATACGCAGGATGTTACCATCATCGGGCACACGGTTGTTCACCATCAGGTGACCCTTGTGGTCTGAGGTCATGTAGTAGGACGAGCTGGCACCCTTGATCGAACCGAGCTCTACCGTACCCACGGGGTTACCCGTCTTGGCATCCACCACAATGGGATTTTCACCACGCGTGTGGATGATCAGGTTCTGATCCGTGGCGGCAATACCGGTCGTCATGTCGAGTACGGGGACACCCAGGCTCGAGAGCTTGGCGGTCCAGAGCAACTTGCCGCTGCCGGGACGGATACCCTCCTCTACGCGAGCGGGCTCGGTCTGCTGCAGGATCCAGTCGCGCTTCGTTACGCCGTCCTGGGCGATCACCGTGAACTTCTTGGGCTTCTCGGGCGAGCACCAGAAGGCCGTGGTGGCGGGGTCGGGAACGATGCGGGCGTGGGGCGAGAGGGTGTAGTCGGCAAAGGTGTTCTGCAACTCGTTGAAGTAGATCAACGAAGCCGTGGCACCGCTCTTGTCGATTACGGCCGAAAGACCCAGCGAGGGGATCGAGAAGCTCTCGATGTCGCAAGCCTTGCTCTTGGCCAGCTTTGCCTTGATGGTCCATACGCTCTGCTCCTTCTTTTGGTCGGTGAGGGTCACCGTGTAGGTCTGCGTGAGATCCATGGTGATGAGCTTGGGCTCCAAGGTGGCATTGTCGTCCAGGTTGAACAGAGCCCATACATTCTTATAGTCCTCCAGCTTCTGCACGTTGTCCGACTCCACGGGCAGCGTGTAGGGAACCTGGATGGTAATGATGCGCTTCACATAGTCGATCTCGCTGGGGAAACCCGACTGGTCGGCCGTGTGGTAGCCCTCCCAAGTGGGGTAGACCGTCAGGTTGTTGATACCCTTGTTGGCCTGGGCCGGGATCAACTCTTCGGGCTGGTGGCACGCCGTCAGCGAGAGGAGGGCGGCCGTAAAGATCCAAAATATACTCTTTTTCATAGTCGTAATTCATTAGAAATTCCACTCGGGGAACTGCTCGATGGTGCTGTTGTTGAGTAACTCTTCGTCGGGAATCGGCAGACGGTTCATGCGGCTCAGGTACTCACGATCCTCACCGTCGCAATCCACATAGGTGTAGCGGAAGCCCGAACCCTCCTTCGTGATCTTCAAACCGTGTACGCGGTAGCCCGTGTAGGCCTCTTCGGCAAGACCCCAACGACGCATATCCCACCACAGGTGGCCCTCGTAGGCGAGCTCGATCTTACGCTCGTGGCGCAGGGCGGCGAAGCAATCCTCGCCCGTGAGCGAGAGGTCGGTCGGCAGATCCACGCGGCCACGCACCTGGGCGATGTAGCCCATGGCGGCACCGTAGTTCTCGAGGCGCATCTCGGCCTCGGCCAGGTTGAGGAGCACCTCGGCCAGACGAAGCTCCACCCAAGGCGTGGTCGAAGCCGTGCTCGTGAGGTTGGTGTTCGACTCCTGGCGGAACTTGCGCATGTAGTAGCCCGTCACGGTCTTACCATAGGGATAGGGCTCCTGGCCATAGTCCACATAGGTACCATAGGTGCCATCCACGCAGCACTCCAGGGTCTGCTCCTGCCAGGTGGCTCCGTTGTGGAGAATCGTGGCGGCGAAGCGGGGCTCGAGCTGGGCGTAGGGAGGCGTCGTCGTGGTGCCGTCGGCGGTGTGCCACTTCGACCAATCCACCGGGTTACCATCCTTATCCTCGTAGCTCTCGACCATCTCCTGCGTGGGCGAAGCACCACCGGCCGTGGTGTACTCGTGGTACATACACATGTAGCGATCCCAATAGTGGTTGGGGCCCGTTACCAGGTAGTTGAACTCCAGGATCGACTCCGAGTTGCCACCGGCAAAGCCTGCGGCATAGGTGTCGGCCAGCGTATAGCCCAACTTGAGTACCTCCTCACCGGCGGCCTTGGCATCGGCCCAACGCTCGGCGTAGAGCATCACACGCGAAAGCAGGGCATAGGCGGCACCCTTCGTTACGCGGCCCGAATTTTGTTCGTTCCACTTCTCGGGAAGGTTCTGGGCGGCAAACATCAACTCATCGTAGAGGTACTGCCAGGTGTTCTCGGCCGAGGTCAGCGGCGTATTCTTCACCGTTTCGGCCAGCGAGTTGAAGATGATGATCTGACCTCCGTGGCGCTTGGCCAGCTGGAAGTAGAGGTAGGCGCGGAAGAAGCGAGCCTGAGCCTCGTAGAGGGCATTCACATCGGCCGAGTAGTTCGAGTACTTCGCCATGGCGTCCAGGAACTCGTTGACGCGGCGCACGCGCTCGTAGGTCGGGCCCCAGCAGCTGAGGAGCGTACCCGAGCTCGACATCGTCTCGGGGGTGAAGACCATGTAGTTGCAGTCACCGGCACGGTTGCCCTGGATCGGGCTGCCGTACTTGAAGGTGTCGGTCAGACCCTCCGTGAGGTTGCCCTGGAACTGTGCCTCGCCAAATTGGCCGTAGAGTGCCAGGTACTCGTAGAAGTTGTTGATATACAAATCTGTCGAAGCCTGCGACTCCCAAGCCGATTTGTCCGAAACGCGGTCCGTCGGCGTGAGGTCGAGGAAGTCGTTACAACTCATCAATCCGAGAGCCAAGAACGACATAAACAGGGTTAAAATTCTCGTTTTCATACTTTTCATAGTTTTCGGATTAGAGCGTAATGTTCAAGCCGACCGAAATCACGCGCTGCTGCGGGTAGTAACCGTTGTTTACACTCGGCAGCTCGGGGTCGATGTTGTACTTGGTCACATGGCTCAGCGTGAGGAGGTTCGAGCCCTCGATGTAGATACGCAGCTTCTTGATGCCGGCCTTCGACATCCACTTCTGAGGCAGCGTGTAACCCAACTGAGCGGTCTTCAGACGCAGGTAGTCACCCGGACGATACCAGTGGGTCGACGAGTGGGCGTTGTTCGAACTCGACTCGAGCGACAGACGCGGGAAGTAGGCTCCGGTGTTCTCGGGAGTCCACGAATTCTCCACCAGGTACAGAGGCGAGTTACCGTCGTGGTAGAAGGGCTTGGTCATCGAGGTGTTATCCATGATACCACCATCGTATACACCCGTGAGGGCGATGGTCGAACCAACGGCACCCTGCAACAGGAAGTTGAAGTCCAGACCCTTCCACTCCAGGCCGAAGCTCAAACCGGCCGTGAATTTCGGGTAGACCGAGGTACCTACATAGCCGCGGTCCTGCTCGTAGGAGATCTTGCCGTCACCGTTGCGGTCGGTGTACTTAATATCACCCACACGCACCGGCTTACCGATCATCGTAGGCGAGTTCAGAATCTCCTCCTCGCTCTGGAACAGACCCTCGGAGATGAAACCTACCACCGAACCTACGTCCTTGCCCGTGAGCTTCAGGTAGTCCGGAGCGTTGTCGGCATCGCCCGAGTAGTAGAGCCAGCGGCGCTTGGCATACGAACCCATGAACTTGATGTTGTAGTTGAAGTCACCCTTGCGGTTGTAGTGCGAGAGGGTGAAGTCGAAACCGCGTACATCCTGCTTGTTCTGGTTGTCGAATGCGGGGTAGTAGCCACCCACCGAGGGAGGATACGAACCCGATGCGCTCG
The DNA here is from genome assembly GCA_904502075.1 of uncultured Alistipes sp. Taxonomy (GTDB): domain Bacteria; phylum Bacteroidota; class Bacteroidia; order Bacteroidales; family Rikenellaceae; genus Alistipes. Next base: position 7,370 of record CAJGDL010000006.1, on the reverse strand, counting down.
AGAGCATATCATACTTATAGGTATAGAAGACGTCGGCCTCGATGCCCAGCAAACCGTTCCAGAAGGTGGCATCCACACCGATGTTGTAGTTCAGGTTCTTCTCCCAGGTGATGTCGGGGTTGGCCACCGTCGAGGTGTAGAGGCTCTGTGCGCCCTGACCACCGATCACTACGGCATTGCCATCCGAAACGGTCATCGTGCTGAGGTACTGGTAGGCGCTGACAGCCGAGGTACCCGTCAAACCGATACCTCCGCGAATCTTCAGGTTATCCACCCACGAAGCGTTGAACCACTTCTCCTCCGAGATGCGCCAACCGGCCGAACCGGCGGGGAAGAAGCCCCAGCGCGAACCATTCATACCCGAGAAGAGGTAGGTACCGTCGTAGCGACCCGAGAGCTCGACATAGATACGGTCGTCGTAGTCGTAGTTCAGACGAGCCACGAAGCCCACCTGGCGCGTGCGGTTGCTCGTACCACCTACGGCACGCTTGTCATTGCTCTGGTCACCGAAATTGAGCTCCGGAAGGTTCTCGAACAAGAGGTCGTACATGCGGCCGTAGTGGTTGTTCGTCTTGTTGTCGCGCGTCTCCAAAAGAGCCAATGCGGCGATGCGGTGCTTGCCGAACTTGTTGTCATACGAGAGCGAGGTCTGCGTTACGCCGTAGTAGGTGTAGTACGATGCCTCCTGCAGGTTGTTTACGTCGCCCAGACCCGAGTAGGTTTGGCTCACCGTATAGTTCATCTTGTTGATGTAACCATTCTCATCGTAGGAGAAGTTGGCTAAAGCCATTTCGTAGGGGGTCGAGAAGGCCTTCGTGTGCTGGAAGGTCATATCGTACGAGGCGAAGAACTTGGCCGAGAGGCCCTTTACCCAAGGTACATCCCAACGCAACGAGATGTTGGGCTGGATGTAGGTCGAGGTGCTCTTGTACTTACCCGAGCTTGTGTAGGCCGCTACGGGGTTCACCGTAGCCGAGGCGGTCGGGGTGGCCGTGTGGTACTCCACACCGTCGATAACCACCTTCTCGGGTACATAGGGGTGAACGCGCATGGCCTGCTGTGCCACGTTGTTCCAAGCCGAGGGATCGGCCGAGTAGGTGGGCTGGTCATGCTCCTGGATACGGCCTGCGATACCCACCTCCAGGGTGAGGCTCTTGGCGATCTTGGCCGTCAGGTTGGCACGGGCCGTGTAGCGACGGAAGTTGAAGTTGTCTACGTTACCCTTCTGATCGTACATACCGATCGAGGTGAAGTAGTTCATGCGGTCGTTACCTCCGTTGGCCGAGATGGTGTGCGACATGGTGGTACCCACGCCGAAGACCTTGTCGTACCAATTCGTGTTGCCCCAGCCATCCTGCTCGTTGAGCATCTTCTGGACGATGTCGGCCGTAAAGATCGGGGTCTTGCCGTCGAGCTCCAGGGCCTTGTTGTACCAGTAGGCGTAGCCCGGACCATCGAGCAACTGCATGGGGTTGGCATTCGAGCTCACACCGAACGAACCCTTGTACGAGATCGTCGACTCGCCCTTTTGTCCGCGCTTCGTCGTTACGATGATAACCGTGTTACCATCCAAACCATACACAGCGGCTGCCGAGGCATCCTTCAGTACCGAGATCGACTCGATATCCTCGGGGTTGATCTGGTTGATGTCGCGCTGTACGCCATCCACGATGTAGAGTACCGACTGACCGCGCACCATGATCGACGAACCATCGGCACCGGGCTGACCCGAGGTCTGCACTGCCGTTACACCGGCCACACGACCGGCCAGCATGTTCGTCACGTCGCCCACGGGGGCCTTCTCGATCTCTTCACCCGAGATCTGCGAGATGGCAGCCGTTACCGAGGCCTTCTTCTGTACACCATAACCTACAACCACCACTTCGTCAATCTTCTCGGCATCGTTCTTCAGGACGACGTTCAGGAAGGTGGCGGCCGAGCTTACCGTTACGGTCTCGGTCTGCATACCGATGAACGAGAACTGTACCTGGTCGCCCGACTTCACATTTTGAAGGGCGAAGTTACCGTCCACATCGGTCGAGGTACCGTTTTGGGTACCAACCACAAGAACGGTGGCACCGATGACCGGGAGACCCTCCTCATCGACCACCTTTCCCTTTAGGGTCGCTTGTGCCCATGCCGTAGCCGGGCTCAGCACCACGAAGAGAGCGCAGAGGATGCCAAGCATTGACTTAAGCAACCCCCCCCCTCTTGTTTGGGATAAATGTTTCATAGCTATTGAGTTTTAAGTTTATTGTTTTCTATTCCTCGATCTTCATGTTCTCCTCCAACAGGGCCCACCAATCGCGATCCACGATGTGAACCAGGTCGAAGATCATCAGACCGCCTTCGCAGCTCTTCATCACTTGGCGTACGGCCTTGGCAAACTGCTCGGCATCTTGCTTATACTGATCCACATAGAGCGAACCTACCACGGGAACCACTCCGCAGGTGAGAGCCTCCGCCAATTCGGCACCACCCTCTACCGAGTAGCAGTAGGTCAGGTCGTTGGGATCCATGCCAGCCTCACCGCGCTCACCTACGATGGGGCGACCCTGGGCGGCATCCACCTCGTCCTTCGTCACGAGCGTGTAGTAGAGGCCCGTCATGTAGATGTCCAACAGATCGGCGTAACCGGTCTTATAGTAGTTCTCCGAAGCCCAATCGGGATAACGCTCTGCGGGGTTGTACTGCGTGCTGGCCCAGTTGACACCCAGCTGATAGTAGGTGGGGTACCACGCACCCGTGTAGTCTCCGATCAGGATGTTGGGGTTGGCAGCCTGGATGGCGGCGTGAGCCTCCTCGACGAACGACTTAATGATTGTGGCACGCCACTCGACCCACTCCTTGAAGTATTTTGCGGGCTTCCAATTCTTCTCGTCCGACCAGGTCATGATATCCTCGGGGTACTTCTCGAGCGTCAAGCCGCTCCAAGCCTCGAACTGCTGGCGCGAGAGCTCCGAAAAGTCGGAGGTGATGTTGTCGTAGCGCAGGCGGTCGAAGATGATACCATCGGCATCGGGGTAGCGCTCCACGAACTCTACCAAGATATTCTTCTGGTACTCGCGCACCTCGGGGTTCGAGGGGTTGAGCATGCCGTTGTAGTTGGTCTTGATCTCGCTGATGGGCACCAACGAACCATCCGGACGGTAGACGATCGACTGCCACTCGGGGTGCTCGTTGTAGATGATGCCGCGGTTGAAGAAGTTGTGGCCGCCGGCGAAGATGTTCAGTGAGCCGTGTACACGCATGCCGTGCTTGTGGCCCTCGTCAATAAAGTGGCGCATCATGTCGTACTCCAAGGGGCGCACCGTACCCTCGAACTCTCCCATGTAGGGGGCGTACTTGCTGGCGTAGAGCGTCTCACCCATGATCGACTTCACGTCCACCACGATGTCCGTCACACCGATCGACTTCATCTTCTCGGTGTAGAGGGCAATCGAGTCGGCCGAACTCATTCGGGCGAAGTTGGCCTCGCAATCCACCCACATGTAGACACGCTTGCCCTGTTCGGCCTGAACGGCCTTCGTGCAGCTGCCTAAGGTGAAGAGCAGTGCCATGACTACTGCCATCTGTAAAAATTGAAATTTCTTCATGTTTTTATTTGTTGTTTTTGTTTGCTCCAACTTCTGTGGTCTTTGCTTGACGGGGTTCGCTTTTCGCGATGGTTTCCCATTCAAAGCGGGCCTCGCTGTCAAAAAACCTATCTTATGCCGTAACCTTTCCTACCTATTGGAGTCCAATCGGGCAGGAAAGGTTTTCGATTTCGGGGGGTTGTGGGGCTACTCGACCTCGGAGAGGACAACCACGGTGGGTACGGCACGCTCCGAACCGTCGCTGGGGTTGTTGCTGAGCTCGCCGTCGTAGTCTACGATGGCCGATGAACCACCTCCATCGAGGTTGATGGCGTAGTACATTCCCTTCTCCACGAAGATGTCGGCCATCTCACTCAAGGTCAGACCGTCCGAGCCGTTGTTACCGCGACCGTCGCAGACCAAAAGCATCACCTTGCCATCGTGCGAGGCACCTACGGCCGTGCGGGGCTGGCGCGTCTGGCCGCTCGTGCCGCCCGTGTGCATGATCTCGCGATAGTAGTACTTCATGGCTACATTCTCGCCACGGTAGACCAGCATCGGGCCGCCGCCGATCGCCTGTTGGGGCTCCCAAAGTACGCCGTCGTACTCCTCGGGCGTGGGGGCTGCGGGCATATAGGTCTCGGTCTGCTCGTCGTTATCCAGCGGCGAGGGGAACGAGTAGGGTTGACGGTTGATGCAGTAGACCCAGGTGGCCTCGAACGAGCCGTCGGGCATCTGACCCAGGGCGGCACGCACGGGATAGGCGATGATCTGCTCCCCGTTGACGGTGGGGTAGGCCAACTCCGTGGCAATCGACTTCACTTCGCCGTCCGTGATGCAGAGGCTGAGCGACTTGCCGTCCCAGAAGAAACCTCCATTGGTCAGGGCGTAGGGGGTACCCATGCCCAGGGTCGAGAAGTGCTCGAAGGCCGAGGTGGGGGTCATGGCCGGATCCAGCAGCGTGGGGACAAAGCGCAAATTCTTGTTGGCCTTCAGGTCGGCAATGGCGATGTAGCCCTTGGCAATGCCACCATCGTCGAAGGTGCGCTCGAAGGGCTCGAAGGTCATACGCTTCGGGTAGTTCGACTCGGGGGCATCGCTTGCCGTGATGATCGTAACGGGAGCGCAAACCGAACCGTGGCGCTCGTCCTTGGCGGCGGCGATAAAGGTGTAGGCCGTCTCGGGGGTCAGGTTCTCAATCTTGATCTCCTGCTCTTCGCCGGTGATCTTGGTACCCTCGGCAAAGATCTGATCCTGGCTCTTGCTCAGGCTCTCACCCTCGGCATACAGCCAGGCACACTCGGTGGCGTAGGTCGACTTGACGAGGATGGTGATGAAGTCCGTACCCTTCTCGATCGGGGTGATCGTGGCCGTAGGCGTGGTCTTGCTCTGCGGGAAGACGTACTCGGGGGTCTGCTCCGTGTTGCAACTGCAGCATAAACCGATGCAGGCCATGAGAATTGTCAAAAAAGATAGCTTTTTCATGATATTGGGTGTAATTGGTTTCTTATTGTGCAAATTTAAATAAAATTATCCACTTTAGCAACCTTCTAAATTATTTTAAGAAGCCTAAAATCCGGTTTTTATCCATAAACCCTCTGATCTTCAATTTGTTATGGTGTATAAAATAGTTTTGTCGGATAATAAAAAAATTTCGAAAGTTTTCTATTTTAGGGTTCTGTGGTCGTTTTAGGTCGCTTTTTTACAGTTTGCTCTCCTGTGGATCGGGGTAGGTGAAGGGGAGTATCCAGGTCAGGATGAAGGCGGGGATCGCGCTTGCCAAGGCCCATACGAAGAACTTCTCGTAGCCCAGAGCGTCGCTGATCACACCCGAGATCATGCCCGGAAGCATCACGCCGAGATTGGCCAGGGCCGAACCGAAGGCGTAGTGGGCCATCTGGTGTTTGCCCGGGGCTACCTGCTGCATGATAAAGAGGGTTAGACCCACAAAACCGAAGCCGTAGCTGAAGTATTCGAAGACGATGGCACCGCAGACGAGCCAAGCGCTCTCGGGCTGGTAGAGGGCCAACAGGGCGTAGACCACGAAGGGGATATTGAAGATGCAGCAGAGGGGGAAGATCGCCTTCTTGAGTCCGCGCCACGAGATGAAATAGCCACCCAGGATCGAACCCACGATGAAGGCCACCACGCCGAAGGTGCCGTAGTAGAGGCCGATCTCATCTTTCGTGAGCCCCAAGCCCTGCACGGCCGTATCGGCCTTGAGGAAGAGGGGGACGATCTTGATGACCAGACCTTCGGTAAAGCGGTAGAAGATGATCCAGGCGATGTAGATCCAGATGTATTTTTTCTGGAAGAAGAGGGTGATCACGGCCCAGGTCTCGCGCATGGTCTCTCCGAACGAGCCATGCTCTTTGGCGGCAGCCCCTCCCGTAGGGAGAACGCGCCAGTGGTAGAGTCCTAAGAGGGTCAGCATCGCCCCGCACAGCACCATGATGATTACCCAGGCCGAGAGGACACCGATGCGGCTCTCCAGGATGCCGGCCAGGTAGACCAGGGCGCCCATGGCCGTTACCTTGGCAAGGTTGTAGAAGGCACCCTGCCAACCCACATACTGCGCCTGCTGGGTCTTGTCGAGTTCGGTGATGTAGACTCCGTCGAGGGCGATGTCGTGCGTGGCGCCACTAAAGGCCAAGACGGTCATGATGGCCACCACATAGGGAAAAAAGTTGGGCAGGGGCAGGGCCATGGCGATCAGGGCGAGCGAGATACCCGACACGAGCTGGGTCGTTACGACGAAGAATTTCTTGGTCTTGTACATCTCCATCAGCGGGCTCCAGAAGGGCTTCAGCGACCAGGGCAGAATCAGCAGCGAGGTCCAGAAGGCCACCTGGGCATCCGAGATGCCGAAGTCGTTGAACATCAGCGGAGCCACGAGGTTGATCAAGATCAACGGAAGACCCATCGCGAAGTAGGCGGAGGGCACCCACCACAGGGGCGATTTTTTAGTTTGAGTTTGTTCCATATCGTTATTTTTTTGTTTATTTTTGCAGGGTTAGAGGCCCAAGGTGCGGTTGCGCGTGATGGCTGCGATGCCGACCAGGCCGGCTGACTCGCCCAGGCGCGACACCTTCACCGAGGTGTCTTTCGAGACGAAATTCAGCGCATATTTCTTGATTGCATTTTTGATCGGCAGGAGTAGGTAATCCTCTGCCTCATAGAGAGTTCCTCCCAATACGATTACCTCGGGGTTGAAGAGGTTGATCAGCCCGGCGATGGCCCTTCCGAGCGAGGCGCCCACCTTCTCCATCACCTCGATGGCCAGCATGTCCTCCTTGGCCACGGCATCGAGGATGTCGTTGATAGTGATCGCTTCGCCGTTTTCGTACTGCTTCGAGAGCATCGAGATGTTTCCTTGGCGAAGTTTCTCGGTGAATTCGCGGTAGGCGGCCCATCCCGAGACCTCGGTTTCGAGGCATCCGCGCTTGCCACACGAACAGATGATCTCGTTGTTGAAGAAGGGGAAGTGGCCGTATTCGCCTGAGAATCCGGATTTTCCGTAGTGGAGTTTTCCGTCGATGATCATGCCCAGACCGAATCCCCAACTCAGGTTGAGGAAGAGCATGTTTTGTTCGTTGTTGCCCGCGCCGTAGACATATTCGCCGTAGGCCATGGCGCGCGAGTCGTTTTCGATGTAGACGCGGTAGCCCAGTCGCTCTTCGAGCAGGGCCGAGAGGGGTTTTTCGCCAAAGAAGAAGTAGGAGTAACTGTAGCCGGTCTCGGGATTCACGCGTCCCGGGATGTTGATGCCGATGGCCAATAACTTGTCGCGGCGGA